>QHNB01000153.1 GCA_003217965.1 Verrucomicrobiota bacterium
CGCCACCCCCAACATGCCGCCAAAGCCGGAAGCAACACTTACCCCGCGACCCGCCAGCGAGCACAATTGGGCGAAGAGTGCAATCGATCGTGCCCAAGAGGTCAAGCAGCAGGTGAAACGCGAGCGCGCCTCAAACGAGGTTCCTTGACGATCTGTTGATGTCGTAGACTTGCACAAGGCCGATGCCCTCGGCAATTGCCGGGGCTCTTCCGAGCCACAGGGGCGATCTCATTGTAGAGCGCGGAACCGCCACTGCTAAATGGATGTGAGCTGGTAAACGAGACCAGCGGCAGCAGAGATGTGAAGTCGCAGGTCGACCGCAAATAAACTCAAAAAGCGGCGACAAAAGAAACTACCGCACACCAGTTCCGCGGAACCACCTTACGGAGGTGAATGCCCTACCCTGCTCTGTAATGCCTGCTTAAATTCTTGAGTTGAAATCGCCCGGCCCGCCGTCGCAGCGCGCTCATTTTTCCCAAGTTGATTCACATCGGTTAAAGGCGCGCCGTCATTTGTCAGCACAACATCGCGTCCGGTCTCGTCCTTTTGGACCCGAAACCGGCCGTGCATGATTCCGACCAATGGAATGAATTGCGTGCCATTGTTCTCGACAAAGAGAATATCGCGATCGCCAACCTTGAATTTGGGGGCATCGCTCACTTCCATGGTCTCGGCGCCAACCGTGCCACCCATCATGTTCAAAGTAACTTTGGCGCCGGGATTACCTTTGATGGCGTCCTCTACCTTAAATGTGACGTAGCTCTCGATATGGCGCTGTCCTCCTTCTCCAGTCCACTGCGAGCGTACATCTGTAACCGTTCCTTGGAAGATCATCTCTGCGTGGGTCACGAGATCATCGAACGTTGGCGGAATCACAGTAGTGGCGAGAGCGGTTGAGACGAGAGCGAACGTCAAGGCAGCAAGTAGAGAAGCCGAAAGCTTTTTCATGGGAGAAAACGGATGTAATTTACTTGGCATTTTAATCGGTTCAATGATCAGCGGTTTAATCGAGCAAAATTGGATTCTTTCACAGTTTACGGATCCAAGTCGTAGGCTTCGACTAAAGCGATCCCGGTGGTATCGTTCGCACCGCGAACAATGGCAGTATAACTGCCGGCTGTTAGAGTCGTCATGATGGCGGACTCCTTGGCGTTCGATGGCCTATACGGTGTCGCTGCAATCGCCAACGCCTGCGGACTGCTTCCCCAATCATCGTTGCTCGCCACCAAATTGCCCGACCCATCGTGCAATTCGAGCACCGGATCGGAGAGCGCACCGTTCAGCGAAGTTGGCGGCGCCGCCAGCGACGGCCCGATCGCGCGCAAAATTAGATTCTTCGGCACCGTGCCGTTAATAATCATCCCGCCAATGAGAACATCGTCCCCCGTCCCAACCAATCCGCGCGTCGAAATGTTCGACAGGCGTGTCGTCACCGAGTCGAGTTCGTAAACCTCTACTAAAGCTATGCCCGTGCTATCGTTGTAGCCACGGACGATCGCGGTGTAGGAACCCGGGGCGAGCGTCGCGATCAGCGCCGATTCGTACGGATTTTTTGGGGCGTAACCACTGGCATTTATTTGCGCAACCTGTGATCCAATTTGCCAATCGTCGTTTGCCGCGATGACCGCGCCGCTCGAATCGTGCAGCTCAAGCATCGGATCGGGTAGCATATTCACCACGCCCAGACTGCCAAGCGTCGGTCCCAGAACACGGACGAGTACGGTTTTCGACTGCGATCCGCTGACAACGAAACCGCCGATCATCACACTATCTCCCGTGCCGACGTTCATCCGCGTCGAGATGTTGGCGAGATGACTAGCCGTGGGATTGCCGCCCGGAACCGGCGTGGGGGTGGGAGTGGGACTTGGTGCCGATGCCGCTGCATACATCGATTGTGCACCGCTGATATCGTCATTTGATAGGGTCTCGCGATCGCTTGTCATCGAGTTCATGATCGCGTCCACGTTTTGCCCGTGCTGGTCCGGATGGTCTAACCCAAGTGCATGCCCCAATTCGTGGGTGAGGACGCGGCGAATATCGCCAATTGCGAAACCGTTCGAGCCGAACCGGAGCGGCCCACGATAAGAGTCAAACGCTTGATGATTGTTAAACAGCACGTCCGCTTCGACGATGCGGCCGCCGGAGGAACGCCAGTAGGTCACGGCCAGCGTTGATGATCCGAACGTTTGCCCAAACATTGTGCTCGCGAAAACGATCGAGTTTGCTCCGTCACCCGAAGCTGCTGCCGAACCCGCACCCAGATTCGCATTGAACTGCAAGGTGGCCATGACATTGTCCCAAGCATTCGTGGCCGGAGCAGCAGCCACGTCCCACGATGTATTGCCATCGATTAAGGTGCGATTGGCCGGTCCCAAGCCCATTTGGAAGGTGGCGACGCTACCCCTAGGCCAGCTTGCGCCCTCCAAGACATAGGCGTGCGCAGAAGTAATACAATCACAAGATATTAGGATTGAGAGAAAAACGGCCAGTCTGAAGGGGGAGAGAGTCAGTCCCAACCGGAGGCGCCTCATAAATACAGTAAAAGCACAATTTATGCGCATTAATTATAATGACCGAAGAGTCCCTCTCTTTATTCGGACCAGAAACTCAGAAAAAGCAGGATTAAACACGTAAACTACGGAGTCGTCGCACAGTTTTGTGCCACCTCCAAGAGCGTTCAAATCGCTCTACCGCCAGAGACGGCGGCTGCTACAACGCTTCCCCGACGCATAACCGGACGCGACATCCTTCCGTTGACGGAATGCCTGGTCACTCGCCGGCTCCATAATCCAGCCTACGGCACTAAAAAATTTGTCGGCGTTCAAATGGAAATCAGTTCACGATCATTCGGTTAAGTACTCCACAGAGGCTGGTGATCAGAATATAGCGATCGGTGCTTTGTAGCTGCCGCCGTCCGCGGCGGCAGAAGACGTTAATTCGGGCCGTATCTGAGGATTTGATCTCGGCCACCGACTGTTTGGTCCTCTCCCTTCCACAATAGCGAAGTTATCCGCAGCAATGGAACGACGTTCGAGAAAACTCGCGCGAAGCTGGCGAAGAAAAGCCAGAATCGAACCTCAAAAGGTAGTGCTCTGCCGCCAGAGACGGCGGCGGCTACAACGCATAATCGGAGGCGACGCCCTTTCCGCATTGGCGGAATAACCGATCACTCGCCCGCTCCACAACGAGCCTACGGCACCAAAAAAATCTTCTGGGAATACGGATCTTTTACTTTGCTGCCGGACTGATAACCGGTGACGTCGACATATCCGCCGTTTGGATCATACGGGCTGAAGACATAACCCGGTTTTCCGGGAACCGGCTTCGCCACGGGAAACTGTGCCGCCGAGCTGGTGGTGGTTCGCGGAGCGGGCGTTGGCGTTGCTGGCGCAGTTTGCGCGGATGGACGCGAAGTGGACGTTGATGAAGTTACCGCACGTTCCTGCTGGCGAACGACCGGTG
>QHNB01000074.1:0-6049 GCA_003217965.1 Verrucomicrobiota bacterium
TTTCACCGATGTCATCTCGGGCCAGCCAATGCGCGGCTACACTCGCAATCACATTTCAGCCGGAATTGACTTCACCTTTTGACCGGTCCTAACCGGACACTTCACCTCATCGGCTGGCGAGTTCGCTCACCTTCTTCGGGTTTCCTTTCGGTAAGCGAACCGTTCATCACGCAGACTGAGCATCTCACACTTTGACGTTCACTAGTCTCGCGCAGATCATTCTGCGATTTGAGCGGCCTATTCTCCATGCAAATCCACCCGCAAACCGATGATGGCAGGGACGTCAAACTGTCCCCACCTCGCGCCCTAGTGATCTCGTTCCAACGCAGCGGTCTGAATTGGCTTCGTCATTGCGCTGAACATTTCGGTGGTATCAGAACACCGGGCCGTCCGCAGTTGATTCGTGAAGGTCCAGTTCTTTTTGATCGTGCGCACGACGTGCGCCGGTCCACCAAGCGGAGCGACTTTGCTGGTCTCTACGCCGCCGATGGAACCGAAATTTATGGCAAAGTCGCACTCCTTCTGCGCAATCCTTACGATTGTTTCACCTCCCACTACCTTGGGCGGCGAGGTTTTCGGTTCAAAAAAGGCCTCGAAGCATTCGAAAGCTATGCCAACAACATCAACGCTTTCGATCAGTTGCGATGGGCCAACAAGGCTGTTTTTTATTTCGAAGATTACATTAATCAGAAAGCCGGGACGTTCGGTTTCCTTCGATTCTTTGGAATTGAACCGGCCGACGCGCCGGACAATTTCGAAGGCCTGATCGAATCGTCGCGGGCCTGGTACCGCGCTCACCATGGCGTTATAACCGATGAGGAGCGACCGAAACTAAGCATCCGCGAACGGGCTGCCATTCGTGAAATGCTGCAACGATGCCTAGGGCAAAGATATGAAAAGTATTTGGGGTCGCGAATCCGGAACTTTGGCGGAGGCTAACTTTGCTCGCTGGCCGCACGGCGTGGAACAGTCTCTTCTATGAACACGGAACAGGTCAGCGTTATTCTCAAGCGGTTCGACTCGCCGGATGAGCTGCGTGTCTTGCGAAAGGGCAAGTTCGAGCTGGTTCGCCTTGGCGGGATGACGATCGGCCGCGCCACCTATGAGCCAGGCTGGAAGTGGAGCGAACATGTCGGTCCAGACGTGGGTGCGAGACGATGCCAAGTCGAGCACGTCGGCCTGGTCCTTGCCGGCACCGCGACAGCAGCATTGGACGACGGCCGCGTTTTTAAATTGCGCGCCGGTGAACTTTTTTACATTCCGCCCGTGCCGCACGACAGCTGGGTCATCGGCGACGAACCTTACGTTTCGCTCCACTTCCTTGGGGCCGATCACTACGCGAAATCGTCCGGTTAAAAAGGCTGGCGGCCCTTTTGCGATCTGTGCACTAGGGGAAGCGCGCGCTATAGGGCGTGCTTCCAAACCGTAGCGCTCTCATTAGATCCACTTCGTTCCTTCGTCCAAACCCGATCATTGACGGAATCGCAGGTGCTGCCTACATGCGAGCGTGAATTCGCGCGGAATCGCTGGGAAGGCCAGGGGCATTTCGCTTCTAACCGCCACCTGCATTGTTATCGCCAACATGGTTGGGACTGGCATTTTTACAAGCCTCGGATTCCAAGTCGGCGATTTGCCGAGCGGTTTTGTCATTATCATCCTGTGGGCTGTCGGCGGCATTTGTGCGATGTGCGGCGCTCTTTCCTATGCCGAACTGGGAGCGGCCCTGCCGCGCTCGGGCGGTGAATACCATTTCCTCCGAGAGATTTATCATCCTTCGGTCGGGTTCGTCGCCGGCTGGATTTCGGCGACGGTTGGCTTTTCGGCGCCGGTGGCAATTGCGGCGATGCCCTTCGGCACTTACCTTGGAGAAATCTTTCCGGGGACGAATCCGCTGCTGCTAGGTTTGGCGGTGGTATGGATCACGACTCTGGTGCTGTTGTGGGACTTACGATTGGGAAGTGCGTTTCAGATCGGATCGACCATCCTGAAGGTCGCACTGCTCATCGTGATCATCGTCGGCGGCTTTTATCTCCGCAAAGCACAGCCGATTTCGTTTCTGCCAATAAAAGGGGACGGTAGTTTAGTCATTAGCGCTCCGTTCGCCATTAGTTTGTATTGGGTGATGTATGCGTATTCGGGCTGGAATGCGTCGACTTATATCACTAACGAAGTCCGCGATCCGGGGCGGAATATCCCGCTCTCGGTTGGGCTCGGCACGCTTCTAGTTGCGTTTCTTTACATCGCAATGAACGCAGCCTTTCTCCGGACCACACCCATTTCCGAAATGGTGGGAAAACAACAGGTTGCGCTCATTGCTGGAACGCACATCTTCGGTGCAACTGGTGGCAAAGTCATGGCAACGCTGATCTGCCTGAGCCTAATTTCCACCGTCAGCGCGATGATGTGGATTGGTCCTCGCGTGACAGCAACAATGGGCGAAGATCTGCGCATTTTGGCCTGGCTGGCACGACGCAACCGAAGAGGAATTCCGACGACTGCGATTCTGGCCCAATTCGTTATCGTAAATATCATGCTGCTGACGGCAACGTTTCAAACGGTGGTGAACTACGTGCAGTTCAGCCTCACGCTCTGCTCCGCCCTGACCGTGCTGGGAGTATTTGTCCTGCGATACCAGCGACCGCGGTTGCCACGACCTTATCGAGTATGGGGTTACCCAATTACACCGCTACTCTTTCTCGCTATCAGTGGTTGGATGCTCTGGCATTTGCTGGCCGAGAGCAGCACCCGCGGACCTTCCCTTCTCGGCCTGGGAACCGCCCTTCTCGGTCTGGTCATTTATTTTGCCTCGCCAAAAACGGCAGGCGCTCATTTGCAGCACCCGACTTCATGAAACGCCGCCTCCTAACCGGTCTCTTTCTCGTTACGGCCATCCAGGCTTTCGCCCAAAATGGCGCCACAATCGATGAGACCGCGCGATTTCTTGCCGGACTGCCGGCCACGGGTCCGCTTGAACCGCTCACACATGATCCTGGGTGGCAGGAGCACGCCGCTGCCATGGACGAAGCCTGGACGCGGAAGGAGCAGTTGCAGATCGGGCCAATTCGCGAATGGATGCTGGCCAATGCCGGGGACTACTACCGCAGTAGCAATACCATGTATTACATGTTTAGCGGTCCCGATTTCCTGTACGCCAATCTCCTTTTCCCAAACGCGAGCACTTACATCTTGGCTGGGCTCGAGTCGGTCGGCCAAGTGCCAGATTTGGTCCGAATGCCACCGGAAATGCTTCGCGGTGAACTTGCAGCTCTGCGCGGATCGATGAGCACGATCCTTAAATTCCAGTACTTCATCACTAAGGATATGCGTGCTGAACTCGGCCGTGGCCAGATCACCCGTGGCGGAATCGACGGTACGCTACCGATCCTTTACGTCTTTCTCGCGCGGCTAGGCTACACCGTCCTAGAAAGCGGGCGCGTTGCGACTCCGGCCGAAGGGGTGAAGATCAAATTTGCCGAGGGTGAACGACCGCCCCAGACGCTTTATTATTTCAAGACCGATTTAGCCGGGGGAAATAGCAATTTCTTGCGCTGGTGTGCGACGCGCGGTCCGGGGTTAAGCCTTCTCAAGGCCGCATCCTTTCTAATGCATGGGGACGGCTTCTCCGGCGTGCGCAACTTCCTCCTCGAACACAGCCTTGTCATCGTGCAAGACGACTCCGGCATCCCACTCCGCGCTTTCCCGAAAGGTTGGAAAGTCAATTGCTACGGACGTTACGTGCCGCACAAGGAGGAGTTCGAAAAATACTATCAGCCAGATCTGGCGGCGCTTTACGCACAAGACCCGCCGACGCCACTCGGTTTCGCGTTTGGCTATCACTGGCAAAAGGAGGACGGCATCCTGATGCTGGCGACACGCGAGGCTTTACCCGCGCTTCCAGCCGAGGAGCAACCGCAAGAACGTCGCGTCCGAAAATGAACCGCCGGAGCTATGGCGCACCACGATAAGCTGGAGCGACGGAATCACGTAAAGGCGCTGATGACCCGATCCAATACATGCGACCAGATCCGAAGGAGCATCGCGGCAGAGACATATGCCGTCCCAGTTTTCTCCTTTTGAGTTTAACACTCGTTCAAAATCTGCATCACGACCCATCGGGGCGGCGCGATTATTCCACCAGCCAAGGGAGAATGCCGGATTGGCTGCCGACCCGCGCCAGCATTCAGCAAGTGAGCGCGATGAAACCACTGGCGCACCGTGTGCCAAAACCAGTTTGCCCAGTTTTGCCCATTGGCGAGCGGTGAGCTGCCAGCCCGCCGCGAGCAGAGGATTACCAGCACGATCCTGAAGATAACGTTGCGGGCCAAGACCGAGGCGGCGCAGCACCCGCCTTTCTAGGTAATGTTTCGGCGCCTCTCCGCGCAGCTTCGCTTTCAGCAGGCGGTGAAAAACCTGCAGGGCGCTCGGGCCATAAACGAAGGCAGCCCCTGGGTCCGCAACAAGAGGCAATTTAATCGCGATGGCATCACGATCACCGGGATCGCGACCGTGCAGCAAAAATCCCGGCTCTAGTCCGTCTTCTGCCGCTGCGAGTGCCGCCAGGTTCCAAAAGGCTTTGGTTCCGCTGTAGATCTTGCGTGGCGTGTCCCGGCTCCCTCCTCCCGGATATTCTTCGAGCAGCGTCTTTCCCTTCTCGATGACAAGAAGAGATGCCCCGCGATGATTCGCGGAATAATTCGCCGCTGCGCGGATCGCGCCAGGGTCGAGCTGTTGCGCTGTCGCGCGGTCAGCGACCACCAAGATCGATAAA
Organism: Verrucomicrobiota bacterium; assembly: GCA_003217965.1. Taxonomy (GTDB): domain Bacteria; phylum Verrucomicrobiota; class Verrucomicrobiia; order Chthoniobacterales; family UBA10450; genus AV69. The sequence continues at coordinate 4,769 of QHNB01000074.1, forward strand.
ACGAGACAAACATTCGTCGTATGCACAGTTCAAATTAAAACAGCTGATTCATTGCTTCGTTCATCGAGGATAAGGCGAATCTGCGAAATAGAACGGCTTGGCTAACGCTGTTTGGTCTAAGCGACGATGTTGGACGTCAAATCGGCAACGCTTCAGCTGTGCCCCAAATCAGGCGCGTAGATCCGCGGCACGTACGGGCAAACTGCTAAGCCGGACTCCGGTGGCGGCGAAAATTGCGTTTGTGATCGCGGGAACAATCGGCGGGACCGGGGGCTCGCCGACGCCGTACGGCTGCACTTTGTCGCTCCGCACAAGGTGAACCTCGATGACCGGAGTGTCGCGCATTCGCGCAACCGGGTAATCAGCAAACGTACTTTGTTGCACTTGCCCATTGCGAAATGTGATTTCGCCCCCGAGAGCAGAGGAGAGTCCCCACAGAATACCGCTCTCGACTTGTTGCTCCACCCCCGTAGGATTGACGATCAGCCCGCAATCGATCGCTGCTGTCACGCGGTGCACCCGCACGTGACCGCTGCCGTTGACCGATACTTCGACCACATAGGCCACGTGGGTTTCGCCATCGTAAACATTACAGGCTATGCCACGCCCTCCTCCTTTCGCCATGGGACGACGCCAGTCCGATTTCTCCCCCACAATCTCGAGAACCTTGCGCAAGCGTCGGCGATCGATGTTGAGCGAGCCGGCTTTGACCAGGTCGGCACCCTCGAGCAATTTCAGCCGATAAGCTAATGGATCAACGCCGGTGGCAGCGGCGACTTCATCAATAAACGATTCGCGCGCAAAAACGCTCGAAGGAGCGAAAACCGAACGCCACGGGCCATGCCGCACCGGTATATCCACCGTTACATACGAGGTCTCAATCGAAGGGATGACGTAGGGGATGTCATACACGCCCCATGATAAATCCTGGTAGTAGGCCGCATCTCGGATGACCGCCGGGCTCTCCGGTTTATCAATATTGTGCGGTGACCCAGCTTTGGTGTGCTGCCATTTTATGAGGTTGCCTCCAACGTCTAGGGTCGCGCTCAATCGATGCGCTGATGCTCCTTGAAAATGGCCGTGCTGCATGTCGTCCGGTCGACTCCAAAGCACCTGCACGGGCGCTTTCACTGCTCGCGAAATCTCGGCGGCTTCCAGCGCGTAATCGATTCCCAGCCGTCGACCGAACCCACCGCCTATCAGGGTGACGTGCACTTCCACATTCACAGGTGGAATACCGAGCAACTCGGCCACTTCCTCTTGCAATTTATTTGGCGCCTG
>QHNB01000074.1:6091-21492 GCA_003217965.1 Verrucomicrobiota bacterium
CCTTTTCCAACTTCCCTGCGCGTGACGACGCCTTGCTCCAGGCAAGCCTTTTGCAAGCGCGCGCGATGCGCCCCCGAATCGAAACCATTGGCCGGCTGATCGCTCCATTTGACCGCCAGCGCGGCACGACCTTTCAACGCGCTCCAGGTTGAATCGGCGACTACAGCAATCCCAGTGGAAATAGGCACGACCGCACGAACTCCGCGAACTGCTCGTGCTTTGTCTCCGCTCCACTGCAGTGGCTTTGCTCCGAGCCATGGAGGCCGTTCCACCGATGCGTGGAGCATCCTCGGTACGCGCACGTCGATCCCGTAACGCGCTTTCCCGGTAACAATATCCGGACCGTCAATGCGCGGCGTCGACCGACCAATCAAGCGAAAGTCAGCTGCCGTTTTCAGCTGTGGATTCGCTGGCACCGGAAGTTTGGCCGCGTTCTGGACGAGCACGGCATAATCCGCTCGCCGTTTTGTTCCCTGATGCACAACTGTACTGTCGATCGCACTGCACTCGGACCGATCGACACCCCACTGAGCGGCCGCGGCCGCGATAAGCATTTCGCGTGCGCTGGCTGCCGCCTGGCGAAGAATTTTCCAACTGCCGCCCAAGCTCCAGCTGCCGCCGGTACCCAAATTTTTGAAACCGGGACCAGGCGAGGCCTGCACAACGGAGATGTGCGTCCAATCGGCTCCCAGTTCGTCAGCCAAAATCATTGCAAGGGAGGTACGGACACCCTGACCCATTTCCGATTTGCCGATCGTCAGCGTGATCGCGCCATTTTGATCGATTTGAATCCAGCCATTGGGCCTAAATTCACCCCTGTCGCCCAGCGCGGCGGAGTAGATTACTCCTCGCGTTCCATCAAAGCCGAGAATAAGCGCAACGCCGCCAAGCGTGCTCGTTTTTATAAAAGTGCGACGCGAAGTTCTCATTTTGCGTTTTTCGGCATCTCCGCCGCGGCGCGATGGATCGCCTTACGCATACGCGGGTAGGTTCCGCACCGGCACACCAGGTCCGACATCGCTGAGTCGATCTCGGCATCGCTCGGCTGCGGATGCTTTTTCAGCAGGGCACAAGCCGTCATGATCATTCCCGGCTGGCAAAAACCGCATTGTGCCACCTCTTCGGCAAGCCACGCTTTCTGACAGGGATGCATTCCATCCACTGACAGTCCTTCGATCGTAGTAAAGCTTCGCCCCGCCGCCACGGAAGCGGCAACCTGACAAGCGCGGACGGCTTCGCCATTTTCCAAGACTGTGCAGGAGCCGCAAACGCCGACACCGCAACCAAATTTTGTGCCGGTCAGGCCGAGCGCATCCCGCAAAATCCACAGCAGCGGGGTATCGTCGTCGACATCCACTTGATGGGTCGTGCCATTAATACCGAGGGTAATCACAAGCTCGAGCAGATCGGATGTTTATTCTCGTAGGAATCCGTAGGCAATCCAAAGGCAAGCAGCGACAGCGTGCCCTCCCCACCAACTGAGATGCGCGCTTTGGAGAGAGGACATCGGCTAACGCTAAATCGACGAGGTCCATTTTCTATGATAGAAATGCTGATCGGTTAGGAGATCATATTGGTTCTCACACCCAAAGCGTGCGATCAAAAGTGCGGTATTGAATCGCTTCGCTGATGTGTTCGCCCGTAATTGCGTCCGATGATGCGAGATCGGCGATCGTTCGCCCGACTTTAAGGATCCGATCATAGGCTCGCGCGCTCAGATTCAGCTCGCTCATGGCGATACGGATCAGCTCCTGCGACTCTGCATCGAGCCTGCAATACTGCTTCAAGTGCCGTGTCGTCATGCGAGCATTGCAATTCGTTTTCGGATCATGAGCAAACCGCGCCTGTTGACGTTTTCGGGTGGCAGCAACACGAGCACGAATGGCAGCCGAATTTTCTTCGGCTCGCTCGCTCGACATCTCGCGATATTCGACCGCCGGAACTTCGATATGCAGATCGATCCGGTCGAGCAGCGGACCGGAAATGCGTTGGCGATAACGTTGCACTTGGACCGGACCGCAGCGGCATTCGCGTTTGAGATCGCCGAAATATCCGCACGGGCACGGATTCATTGCGGCTACGAGCATGACTTCGCTCGGAAAAGTGACGCTGCCGGCAGCGCGTGAGACAGTGACGCGCCCATCCTCCAGTGGCTGCCGCATCACTTCCAGTGTTGATCGCTTAAATTCCGGCAGCTCATCCAGAAACAGTACGCCATTGTGGGCCAGGCTCACTTCGCCTGGATTTGGAATGGCGCCACCACCGAGCAGTCCAACGTCGCTGATTGTGTGGTGAGGTGATCGAAATGGGCGCGTTGGCACGAAAGATTGCTCGGCTGTGAGCAGGCCGGCAATGCTATGGATTTTCGTGGTCTCGATTGCTTCCTCGATCGACATCGGCGGAATGATGGTGGGAATACGCTTGGATAGCATCGATTTACCGGAACCTGGCGGCCCAATCATGAGGATGTTATGCCCGCCGGCGACCGCGACTTCGATGGCGCGTTTAACGTGGCCTTGGCCTTTCACGTCAGCGAAATCGACATCATAGCTTTGATGGGTCGCGAAGAATTTTTCGAGATCACCCCTGGTCGCTTGCAGCGCACATTCCCCGCGCAAAAAAGCAAACGTCTCGCGCAAATTACGGACACCGTAAACGGCGATTCCTCGTACCATGGCCGCTTCCTGAGCATTGGCTTGTGGAACGAACAGCGCCTTCTTGCCGCGTTTACGCGCCTCGATTGCCACTGGCAATACGCCTGTCACCGCACGGACCGCTCCATCCAGAGCCAATTCGCCCACAAAGCTGTATTCAGCAAAGGCGGAGGTATCGGCTTCCTCGCTGCAGGCGATCATGCCGAGTGCGATTGGAAGATCGAAACTTGGTCCTTCTTTTTTAATGTCGGCTGGCGCAAGATTCACCGTGGTCCGCCCACGGGGCCAGAAATACCCGCTGTTGGAAATCGCCGTCGTGACGCGGTCTTTGCTTTCTTTGACTGCGGCATCAGGCAAACCAACCACGACGATGACCGGACTGCCGCCGGCGGCGTTGACCTCGATTTCGACTTCGTAAGCATCTACGCCATAGACGGCGGCGGAATAAATTTTGGCCAGCATTCGCGCGAGGTTGGCAGAGAATTTTTCTGACGAAAAGGGACAAATCAACGGTAACCGCGCAACATATCGGCTGGTATCCCGCTCGAGCGCAAAAAGGGCGTTTTACGATTTAAACCTTCGTCGCGACCCAACGTAAAAAGTCGAACCGATGTGCCATTAATTTGGGTGAGCGCGGCTCGACCTTTGCTCTTTGGAGACAATTTAGGAGGGCAATTGGCATCAGGTTTAAGTCGGAAAATTCTCGGTTTGTCTAGCGATTAAAGGGCTGGAACTCAGCGGGAAAACGTTATTTGAACGAAACACATCCAGCCAGTGTCATAAATGCGAATATTTAACCTTGTTAACGACTTTCCCGAATGGTAAATCGTGGAGCTAACAACCACCGGGCATACGTAAATATCCCGAGGGTGCACGTTCAATCCCCAACCTTCTTTCATGAAAAGCTTTATGGCCGCTGAAGATAGCGATACCGGAATAAAGATTTACCTGCGCGAGATCGGGCAAATCCCGCTTCTCACTCCCCAGCAGGAGATCGAGCTCGCCGCCAAGATCAAAAAGGGCGACAAAGAAGCGCGGGCTCTGATGATCCGCTCGAATTTGCGTCTGGTCGTGAAGATTGCGCATGATTACGCCAATCTTGGCCTGCCGCTGCTAGATTTAATTTCTGAGGGCAACATTGGCTTGATGAAGGCCGTCGAACGTTTCGACCCCGCAAAGGGGGGAAAACTCTCCACCTATGCAGCGTGGTGGATCAAACAATCGATTAAACGAGCCTTGGCGAATCAGTCGAAGACCATTCGTCTGCCGGTACATCTCGTCGATAAAATCTCGAAAATGCGTCGTGTCTCGCTCCAAATGAGCGAGGAGCTCGGCCGCGAACCGACAGATGATGAGTTGGGTGAGGAAATCGGCATTGCTGCTGGCAAAGTTTCGCAGCTTAAAACAGTTTCCATCCGCCCGGCGTCACTCGATGCCCCAATCAGCGATGATGACTCGACCGAATTTGGTGAGATCGTCGGCGATGAAGAGGCGATGACCCCGTTTGAATTGTTGCGCGACAAAAATCTGCGCAATGAAGTCGGCGGCTTGCTCGAAGTGCTAGACGATCGCGAGCGCAAGATCATTTTCTCGCGTTTCGGACTAGACGGCGGCAAACCGAAAACTTTGGAGGAAGTCGGTAAAAAATTTGGCGTGACCCGCGAGCGTATTCGCCAGTTGCAGAACATCGCGCTGTCGAAATTGCGTCGCGCCCTGGCCAAGAAGGAACGCCCTATCGACATCGATCTAGAACTGCCGGTCGAAGCTTAATTCGAAGTAAGATTCAAAGACGCGCGGAACTAACCCGCGCGTTTTTTGTTTTATCGGGCGACGCGAAGTTGGACCGTGTCAACGAGCATGTTACTGGCCCGAATGTCGCTAATAATAACAAGGTTATCGCCTGGCGAAGTCAGCCCCGAATCCCGAAGGTACTTCTCCGCCACCTCGATAGTCTCGTTGGGGTCTTGGCTGAATTCGATGCGCACTGGACAAGTTCCCCAGCAAAGCGCGAGCTGCCGCCGCACTTCTTCGCTCGGAGTAAATGCGAAAACCGTAGCGCGTTCCGGCCGCAGATTGGAGGTGTTGCGGGCCATGGTTCCGTGTCGCGTAAACACGATGATTCTGGCGCGCGGCAACGAATTCGCCAGAACCACGGCCGAAGCGACGGTTTTTTGACGCACATCCTCGAGGACAGCGGATTTCGCGTAGCCGGCACCTCCACTTCGTTCTATTCGTAGCGCAACGCGATTCAAGATCCGCACGCATTCCACCGGGTAGGATCCGATCGTCGTCTCTTCGCTCAGCATCACGGCATCGGCTTGTTCAAAAACGGCGTTCGCGACATCCGTGACCTCGGCACGAGTCGGAATTGGGTTATGAACCATGGACTCGAGCAGGTGCGTAGCCACTACCACCGGTTTGCCTAAGCGTGCACAAAGCTTGACCACTTTGCGTTGGATAATTGGCAATTCCTCGATCGGACATTCAATTCCCAGATCCCCCCGGGCGATCATAATTGAGTCCGCGGCCGCGATCATTTCGTCGATTAGTTTCACGGCCGATTGATCTTCAATTTTTGCCATCACTTGCGCCTTGCTCCCCTGTTGCCGAAGCACCATGCGCAGTTCATCCAGGTCACTGCGCTGACGAGCGAAGCTGAGCGCGACAAAATCCACGCCGACCTCCACGCCGACGGCGATATCGTTGAGATCTTTTTTTGTCAGCGGCGGCAAATTGACGCGCACACCCGGAAGATTGATGTGGCGTCGGGAGCCGAGCGTACCCGCGGTCATGACTCGGCAACGAATACGATCATTTTTTTTGTCGATGACGAGCAACTGAATAACGCCGTTGTCGACAAGCACGGTGTCCCCTTCCTGGATATCGTTGACGAGCCCATCGTAGTTGACTTCAACCGAGTAGGGCTCGCTGCTCTTCGCCCCCCGGACAGTAAACTCGAGAATATCCCCCGGCTTTAAATGCAGTTCAGTCCTGAGATCGCCCGTGCGGATTGCCGGACCTTGGGTGTCGAGAAGAATGCCGACGGCGCGACCGAGTTCCTCCCCGATACGGCGCGTTAGCGGCACGATCTGCCGCACCCACGCATGATCGGCATGACTCATGTTTAATCGAAAAACATTAGCGCCCTCTCGGATCAGTTCGCGCAGGGTATCGGCGTTTTCGCTGGCGGGTCCGAGAGTGCAGATGATTTTTGTCTTGCGCACTAGGAAGGCAGCATTGGCGCTCGTCGCGGGGTCGGCAACAACCGTTTTAGCCAAAAGCAGCAATCTACGAAGCCAGGTCGAGCAAGGATGTGTCCGGACAAAGTCCTTGGCTTAATGGCGGCAGGCGCGGAGGCCAGGCCAGCGAAAAATCGAAGGCCTGAGCAGTAAGATTTGGATTGTAGTAGGGATCGCGCAGTAATAAGGCCGTCCATTTTTCCTGAATGAAATGGGTCTCACGCATGAACCGGGCGTGTTCTTCGGCAGTTCGCTGGCGACCGCGCGAAGCCGATTCGTGATGCCACAGATTCGCGTAGGGCGTCCACACGATGCGCAATCCTCTTTGGCCGACGCGGAGGCAAAAATCCACGTCGTTGAAGCTCACGGCGAGATTTTGTTCGTCGAAACCGCCGAGCTCCTCGAACAGCTGTTTGCGGAGGATCAGGCACGCTCCAGTCACAGCAGAAAAGTTCTGCTGCAAGATCGCGCGATTAAAGTAACCGTGCGCCCCGCGCGGCAAATACCAGTGTGAATGCGCCGCTACCCCGCAGATCAGAATTATTCCTCCATGTTGAATGGTGTTTGTCGGGTACCACAAACGCGCGCCGACAGCACCCACGTCTTTCTGCAAGAGTTGACTCACCATCTCCCGAAGCCAACCACGATCCTCGACCTCAATATCATCGTTGAGCAAAGCGACGATTGGGCCCCGGGCATGACGCACGCCGAAATTGATCAGCCGGCTGAAATTAAACGGACCTTCATCCCGCACCACTCGAATTTCGGGATAACCACCTAACTCCTTAAGCAGTGCGGTCGTTTCCGGTTGGGCTGACCCGTTATCAATAATTACGATTTCAAAGTTCGGGTAATCGGTTCGGCCGCGCAGCGTGTCAATGCAACGCCGAAGCAGCGCCGGTTGATCACGGGTCGGAATGACAATCGACACGGACGGCACTTCTGTCGGCATTTCATAGGCGACGCGATGCGCCGCTTTGTCTTCCGGACATGGTTCCACGCACGCGGCAATTTCTTGTCGTGCGAGAAATTCTCGCAGGGCCCGTCGCGCTGATTCGTGTGCGTATAACTTGGCCTCAGAACGGCCGGCGATGCTGCCAACACTCTTTCGCCAGTGATAGAGAACGCGGGGAACGTGATGGATTTGCTCGGCGCGCAGTTTTTCGATGTAGCGCAAGAGCAGGTCGTAGTCTTGGGAACCGTCAAACCCGTCGCGCAAGCCGCCGATGTCCCGTAAAAGAGCGTGGCGATAAACCGCCAGATGATTAATGAAATTCTGCACCCGAAACAGTTCCGGGTTCCAGTCGCTTTTAAAATAGGGTTCGGTGCGCGCCCCATTCTCGCCAATTTTATCCTCGTCGGAATAAATCAGCGCAACATCCGGTCGTTGTTCGATTTCGGCTACGACGAAGGCGAGGGCATGTGGCGGGAACAGGTCGTCCTGATCAAGAAAGGCGACCCACTCACCTCGTGCCAGGGCTAGAGCTGAATTTGAGCAGGCCGCGATCCGCCCATTCTGATCTCGAAAAACAACATCGATACGCGAATCACTACCGGCTCTCTCGCGGAGCAAAGACCCCACTGCAGAATCAGTGGACGCATCATCGGCGATACAGAGTTGCCAGTTTTCGTAAAGCTGCCCCCGCACAGACTCAATCGCGGCCGAAAGCTGGGCGAGATCGGGATTGAAAACCGGTAGCACGATCGAAATGAGCGGGTGCTGCCGTAACGCTCGCAGCTGCCGCCGAATGACGATGCGTTCCTGCTGCCCAATGGTATCGAAATGCCGTACCCACGTCGCATACGAGCGATCTGTGACAGGCCCCTGCTGCGAATGCGACACCTCCTGCACGGAGGATATGAATGGTTCTATTCCGAGGTTTTTCTCCTCCGGCAGTGAGCTCATCGGACAGCGACCCGATGTCGTTCCACCTCATTCCGAGGATAGCTCTTTGTTCGAGCCTCTCCTTTGGCTGAAGAGATCGTTTCCTCCAGCAGACTCAGAAACTCACTTCCGAATCGGTCGAGTTTAAAATATTTTTCATAGGCCACGCGGGAATTTGCCTGCAGCCTCTCCAGCAGGCCTGGTTCGCGCACCAGCCGCTCAATGGCTGAAGCAAACCCCGCCGAATCGCCGGCCTCGACGAACAAGGCTTCTTTCCCAGGCATCAAACTTTCGCCGACAATACCGACTCTCGTGCTGAGGATCGCTTTCCCGAGCGCTAATCCCTCAATCAACGTCAGCGGCCCGGTTTCCTCCCATGAGGCGCAAGCCATCACGTCCACTTCGCCGATTAATCCAAGTGCCTCCGCATGCGATACGGACTCGTCATAAACCAGCGCAGTAAAATTTTTCGCGGCACGGCGGATCTCGTCCGCGAGTGTTGCGTCATGTGGCCGTCCGACGATCAAAAATTCACACACGTTCAGAACTTCCGCCGGAAGTCGTCGCAAAGCTTCTAAGAATGTTTGCTGACCTTTGCGTTCCTCGATTGTGCCAAGCAAAAGAAATCGTAACGGTCTGGCCCGGCGCGTATTCCGCTCCGCCACTTCACCGGCAACATCGGGAATTCCATAAGGCAGGACCCGAACTGGATAGTCCGCATAAGGCTGATAAATACGACTACTGCGTTTGTCCGGAGTGATAATCAAATCAGCCAATCGAGGAATAACTCCGAGGCTGGAGTTTCTTTTCAAAAACTGATCGCCTACCAACCCCTCGTGAATCCACCAGATGCTTGGAATTCCCGCCTGGTGAGCGTCGCGAATCAATGGCGCTCCGCAGATCGTGCTGACGACAAGACAATCAAATTCGCGGGCCAATTTGACAAATGAAGAATGACTTTTAACCGGCGTGCCGCGGCTAAACCTAGTTATCGTTTCGTAACCAGTTGCCAGCAAGGGATCGATGATCAACGGGATCTCCGCCTCAGCGAACTTGTCTCGCAGCGGACCATCGCTGGGCGACATCACCACGACGAAAATGCCGCGTGCTTTACACCATTTTGCCAAGTGGCAGACGATCAGGGGGGCACCGCTTAAGCTCAGTTCATGCGAGACCAAAACAAAATCGCGTCCCGTATCTTTCCCGGGCAAATTTCTCGCGCCGAATATTTGGACTGGACGTGGCGAATCGGGCCCCAGCCAATCCCGCATGTTTTCAGTGTAATAGGGATCGCGGCAGGTAAACTCCGCCCATCGACGCAGGAGAAAAACGGAAGATTTATCGGGGAACTTCTTCGGCTCGGCCCCGATCGAGACGTGGCCGTGATGCGTCATGGAAGCGAATGGAGTATAAACGCAGCGCAACCCGGCTTCTCGAATTTTGAAGCAAAGGTCCAAATCGGAATGCGCGATCGGGGTGTGAATCTCGTCAAACCCGCCCAGACGAATAAAGTCATCGCGACGGATGGCCAGACACGCGGCGGACAGCGCCGAAACGGTCCGCATCGATTGGGCGTAATTCGTGTAATCGACTGAGTCAGCCGGCCATTCGTGTAATGCGGTGTCGACGAGGCCCCGCACCCCCATAACCAGTCCAGCGTGTTGGATTCGGCCGCTCGGATAGATCAACTTCGGCGATACCGCACCAACCTCTGGGTTCTCGAGCGGCTCGACGACATTTTCAATCCAATCACGCTGGTTGGCCTCGACATCGTCGTTTAAAAAAATCAAGCGTTGGCCAGTCGCGACTCGCGCACCGGCATTGCATTTGGCCGAGAAGTTAAAGGGCCTATCGAAGGCGACGAAGCGGGCCCGATCGCTGATCGGCACCCCGGTCGTGTGCAGCCGTTCGATCAACCCAGTGTGAGTAACGATGATGAATTCTACCTCTGGGTAAGCTGTTGTAGCCGGGAGATCGCGCGCGCATTTCTCTGCCCGAACAGGAGAGTCGGTCGGAATGATGACAGAAACGGGGGGAGGATTTCGTATCCGCATTCGTACCCGATTCGCGGTTGGATATTCAATTACTTCAGCGTCGAGTCCTCGCCTCTTCACCGCGTCCGCCAAGGCAGAGATGTTTGTTTTTCGCGCTTCTGGTTTGCCTCCGCTCGCCCCAGACGCGGCGTGCTCCCGCCAATGGTATAGAACATGGGGAATGTGAACGATCTGCCGAGCACGCTCGGTTGCTCTGAGGGCCAGATCATAATCCTGGGAAAGATCGAACTCCTTTCGGAAACCGCCCAGCTCAACAACAAATCGGCGCCGATAGACAGTCAAGTGACCCAGGTACATGAAAGAGTAGAGCAGGTCTGGGCTCCACTCCGGCTTGAAGAATGGCGAGACGCGTCTCCCATCTCTCAATCGATCTTCGTCGCTGTAAAAAATATCGGCGGCCGGATGCCGGCGAATCGCACTCGCCAGTTCAAACAACGCGAAAGGAGGGAGCAAGTCGTCGTGATCCACCAAGGCGACGAAATCTCCGGTCGACATTCGCAATGCGCGGTTGGTGTTTTCCGCCACCCCCAGATTTTTTGGGAGACGCTCCAGTCGAACCCTGGAGTCATTCTTTTCCCAGCGGTTGAGCAGCGCACCAGTCTTTGTCGACTGCGAACCCCCGTCCACTAAGCAAGCTTCCCAATTGCCGTAGGTCTGTCCCTGGATAGAGACAAGTAATTCATCGAGAAATCTCAATGGCGGATCGAAAATCGGTAAGAGAAGCGAAATCTTGGGCCGCCCTGTCCATTTAGCCGAATCGGAACGCTGATTTTCTAGCGCCTGCACGGAAGGTTCGTGATCGGCAATCCATTTGGTGTAGCGTTGCTCCACGGTAAGCGTCGTCCCCGATTGAACTGGTGTCGGGTCCGACCGCCGCACCAAACGGCGCAAATTGCGGGGGATCCGTCCGATCTCGCGCGCTATTCGCTCCGGCAACGAACGCCTTCGCTTTTTTCCCTTTTTCGAACTCTCGCCAGTTAGTGGGGCGGCCTTTGAACTCTCGCCAACTTTTGGGGCGGCCGCTTTCTCTTTCGCCTTCTTCAGCTCGTTCTCAAGGTCCAAAATGATTTGGGCCTGGCCGTCCATTACCTCCTGTGCTTTGGCTCGATTCTCCAAAACGGTGTCGAACCAGATTTGCCGCGCGCTCAGAACCTCGGCCGCGTGGCGTGCTCGATCGGCCTCGCAACGCGCAATCATTGCTTCTGCTAACAAGTGATAGGCGATGCGCGTGCCTTCGAACCTCGACTTATCAAAGAGACTGATCCGCAATTCCGAAGCGAATGCGGCTGAGCGGGATGTGGCGATCCCCAGACCAATTCCGTCAGGAAACTCCGCGGCTGCTTCCGTTTGTGCGAACGTTTTCCAAGTCGCACCCGGCGAATCGCGCCGTTCCAAATTAATGCCGTGAACCAGTACGACTGCGTTTGGCGTCAACTTCGGTCGAAGCACCGTTAGTTCCTCCTTGATCAGAGTGCCTTGGTCCACGTCATCAAGGAGTAACACCCCAATCGAAGCGTCAGGAACCTGGTGAGCAACGGTGTAAGCATCGCCTTCCAGAAGCTGAGAGATACCCTGGTAAGGTGCGCAACGGGTTGAACACTCTTGCCCGAGCGCCGCCTGGCAAAAGGCAAGGTGCACCTGGGCATCGCCCAGTCCGAGAGTAACAATGAGGCCCGGTTTCTCCGAGACCACAATGTCGTGCAACAGGGGAAGATAAAACCGGGCAGGCCCTGCCGTGTAGAAATCGGGCTCGAAGCGTGCATCGGTCATAAGCATGCGCATTCTAGAGCGAAAGTGATCTCCGCCAAGTGCGCACGAAGGACCGAACCCGCACCCGCCTTCCGCTAGCGCGCCATAGCTGACGCTCTGTCGCCGCTTGAAGATGCGGTCAGACTTAGACTCTAAAACAAACGATGTGCCCTGTTCAGCAACCGAAAAGGAGTGTTACTTCAATTTCCCCTGAATTTCCTTCGCCAGATCGAGGTGCTTACGAACGACGGTCGAAGTCTTCTCGGCGAACTGCTTCACGTCCGGATCGCTCCCGTTTTTCGCTTGTTTCTCGAAATCGGCCAGGTCCTTCTCGTGATCCTTCACCATCGCATCCATGTAATCTTTATCCGATTTCCACTTGGAGGGCTCCTTCTCAGCAGGCAACTCGACTCCTTTTTTCGATGCGAGCGATTTCAACTCGGAATTAGCTTTGCTGTGATCGGTCACCATCCGAGCGCCGAACCTTTTCACCTCAGGATTTGACGCATTTTGTTCCGCCTGTCGCCCCATTGCGACTTCCATCATTCCACCCGTGGCGGCTTCCCTCATAAAGGATCGATCGCCCATGCTGAGCGATCCACCCTTGGCAGTGTCCTGCGATTTCTTGTTAGTGCTCGCCGTGGCCGTCGACGCCTGGGTTGGCGAAGGGGTCGGTGTCCGCAACGCCACACCCGCAAAGCAAATTAAACCCATCGCAGCCAGGCCAGCAGCGGCGCGGCCGTTTATAAAAAATCTATGTTTCATAAGTTTTTCTAGTTGTGAGCGCCGAGAGCAAACCCGGCACCTGAGATTCGCGCGCTCTCGATTTGGTGGACGTAATCTCTTCGGACAGAAGCCAGTCAATTAAAGTCAGCCATCGCTCAGCTCAAATCCTGTAGGAACTTTCCACCCGTCTGGCGACATCTTTATACCCGTAGTCGGCTTCATAAATTTGCTTCATGCAGGCTAGTGATTTCTCCACATCTGCCATCAACTCATAAACGATGCCAAGGTTGTAAACGATCTCCTTCTTCGTCGTATCCATGGCAAGAATTTCGCGGGCCGCGTCCTCCAGTTGTTTAGCGGCCAGATCGAGCATGCCGAGATCGCGATAACAGCATCCGAGAGCATTCATCGCTTTTAAACGCGCTTTCGGATTCTGCCGAGCGCGCTGTAATTCCGGCACCGCCTCGCGCTGGCGGCCCGCATTCATCAAGTGCTCGCCCAGTTCGAAACGAAGCTGGAGATCAGCCGGATCCTGTTCCACGCGTTTCCGAGCGTCATCGATCAAGATTTCGGCACGTCGTTTTTTCAATTCTGCCACCGCCGCCATCTTTTCGTGCGCCCTTTCGGGCGGGTTTTGCGAGATGAACTCCTCTAGCTCTGCGATTTGCCGATCCATTTGTTGTAGTCGGAGGTCGGATATTTTTCGCGCCAAGCTTAAGTCACTTTTGTCCGTTAAATCCCAGGCTCGGTCATACCAGGAGATCGCACCTTCCAAATCATCTTTCTGTTCGTGTAAGGCGCCGAGCCGACGGGCATGGTCCACATTTTTGGGCTCGGCTTGGTGCCGCGCATAAACTTCAGCAATCTGCTGATCGAGCAATTCGCCCACTAACTGCATCCGACTTTGCTGCTCGAGCGAAATTGCCATTTCTTTGTCCTTGATCAGGTCACGATAACTTTCCGCACTTGCCCAACCCCCGCTCTTCATTGAAGCCCGGGCCGCGGCGTCTTTCCCTAGCCGCGCTGCCACCGCATCGCCGGGATCAATCTCGTTAATGCGATTGTAAATTTCGACCGCGCGTTCGTTGTCGCCCAGTTGATGATACAGCCGGCCGGCTTCGTGCAGGAGTTTGGTGTCGCGCGGATCTTTCTCGAGCTGCGTTTCCACCGCAAATACTCCGGTTTCGAGCCAGCCCGCCGCAACCGCTGCCGCTTTGAGCAAAAGATTGGCCTGCTTGTTATAGGGATTGCGCTCCAGAACCTGTTCAATCATTTCGACTGCCCGTTTCGGATCTTTCTTCAGAATACGTTGTGCTTTGATTAGCGAAATCGTCGCCGTCGGAACGCGGGACAACGCTTTCTTTGCCGTTTTGGCTTGTGTGATTTCCGCGCGGCGCAGCAGTTGGCGTCCGGTTAGAAATTCCGGCTCCTGCCTCAAAATTCCCTGTAAGAGCGAGATGGCGTAGCCGAAATTCCGGAGCTCAATCGCTGCGACCGCTTTCAGCCAATGCGCGCGCTGCGGCTCACTAAGCTCCTTCTCCGTCTTAATCGCCATGCATCAAGATTATAGCAAGATTGACGCGAGATTTGGCTCCAGTGATTTTGGGCGGTCGAATCGCAATTGAGTACGACTTAGTTCTTAATCGCTACAACAACTCCAGCTGCGGTTTCTCCTCTCCCCGCCGGCTCCTCTTCTTGGGCTGCGATTTCGGTGCTTGCATAACCGCGCCGTTTGGCTTTTCCAAATGAGCCAGAATATCCTTCGCCCGGTCCAGGATTTCCTTCGGTAATCCCGCCAGCCGCGCCACCTGAATCCCGTAGCTTTTGTCTGCGCCACCTGGGACGATTTTCCGCAGAAAAATAATCTGATCATTCCACTCTCGGACGGCGACATTGAAATTGATGACGCCGCTCCGTTCCGCCGCCAGCCGCGTTAGCTCATGATAATGGGTGGCAAATAATGTGCGCGCCTTGATTCGATCATGCAAAAACTCCGCCACGCTCCAGGCGATGGACAATCCGTCGAAAGTCGAGGTACCACGGCCGATTTCGTCCAGAATGACCAGACTTCGTTCGGTCGCGTTGTTCACAATGTTGGCGGTTTCGTTCATCTCCACCATGAAGGTTGATTGTCCGCGCGAAAGATCGTCGCTCGCCCCGACGCGGGTGAAAATGCGATCCACGATTCCGATCTCGGCCGCGCTGGCCGGCACAAAACTTCCGATTTGTGCGATCAAAACGATCAGAGCGACTTGCCGGATGTAAGTCGATTTTCCAGCCATATTCGGCCCCGTAATGATAGCCAGGCGAAATTCGTCTCCATCGAGATCGGTGTCGTTCGGCACAAATTTTTCTTCGACTAAATTCTGATCGAGAACCGGATGCCGGCCGTCTTTAATCAGTAAGCGAAGTGATTCATTCAACTGCGGTCGGCGATAATTGAAGAGCCGCGCTGTTTCGGCCAAACCGCAGATGACGTCGAGCGTGGAAATGGCATCGGCTGTTTGCTGGAGGGGGGCGAGTTCTTCTAGCGTTTCATCGCGCAGTTTTTGAAACAGGGAATACTCCAGGTTCCGCGCCCGCTCATCTGCGCCGAGCACTTTGGCTTCCATCTCCTTAAGCTCCGGAGTGATAAATCGTTCGCCTCCGACCGTCGTCTGTTTGCGTGTGTAACGCGCCGGCACGTTACCCAGATTTGATTTGGTGACTTCGATGAAATACCCAAACACGGAATTAAATCGCACTTTCAACGACTTGATTCCGGTCGCTTCAATCTCGCGCTGCTGCATCGTATTGATCCAATTCTTCGCTTGGCGCGACGCGTTCCGTAATTCATCCAGATGCCGGTCAAAGCCGTCACGAAAAATGCCGCCTTCTTTCAATGCCAGTGGCGGATCATCGACCAGAGCAGTTTGCAGCTTTGCCGCCAGTTCTGGCATTTCGCGAATCCCATTCTGTAAACGTTGTGCCAACAAATCCAGCGCACCGTTTTCGTTGACGCGACTTGCGCCGAAGGCAAGTCGATCGAGCAGCTTTTGTAGCTCGCCTTTCAATTGTGGAATTTGCTGGAGCGAATTCTTCAACGCCACCAGGT
>QHNB01000074.1:21622-28958 GCA_003217965.1 Verrucomicrobiota bacterium
GGTCGAGCGCCGCTAGCAAACTCGCGTCACGCACGCCGCGGGAATCGACCAGCTCGAGGTTCGTTTGCGTGGCGGCGTCCAAAATCACATGATCGCCAGCCGCTTCACAACGGAGCGATGTTAGATGGTCGATTGGTCGCCGGAGCTGGTGTTTTAAATAATGGACGATCGCGCCCGCAGCGCCGATCGCGGCCCGTAATTCTCCACAACCAAAACCGTCGAGCGATTTTGTTTTGAAATGCTCGCACAACGTAAACACGGACTGTTCCGGCAAAAACGCATAACTGTCATAGACAAGCGTGTGTTCGATGTGGGCGAATTGTTCGCGCTGTTCTTCGCTCACCAGTAACTCCGACGGCGCCACCCGCGCAAGTTCGTCGGCGAGTGCGCCCCTTTCGTCCAGTTGCAGCAAACGAAATTCTCCAGTCGTCAAATCAGTGTAGGCAAAACCAAATGCGCCGTCGTCTTCGTAAATCGCGGCGAGATAATTCGCGCGTTTCGGTTCCAACAGGTCAAACTCACTCACCGTCCCGGCGCTGATAATTTGCGTGATATCGCGCGTCACGATTCTTCCCGGCTGCGGCTCGCTGGTTTGATCGCAAACCGCGACCCGTTTTCCGGCTTTGATCAGCTTCGCAATGTAATTTTGCGCGGCATGATATGGCACTCCACACATCGGCACGCCGTTACGCTTGGTCAGTGCAACATTGAGCAGGGAAGCCGCTTCTTTCGCATCCTCAAAAAATAGTTCATAAAAATCGCCGAGCCGAAAAAGTAGAAGCACGTCAGCCGGCACACTTCCACGGAGCCGCCGGTATTGCTGCATCATCGGCGTGAGTGCGTCGGTCATATTAGCAGCTTCGGATTACTACTCTCATTCGGCCAGTCGCGATTTAGGTGCGCGGACACGTTAGTAATCCTGAAAAGCTTTTTGCTGTCGCCACAATCTTTAGCGAGCGGAGACGCGCCGGAAGAGAGCGCATCCTTCCCGTTCTCCGATCCGCTCGAAGCCAGGCAAACTTACGAGGTCGCTTCGATCGACAACTAAAACGTATCCGACCCCAAGGCGTTCGAACCATTCCCTGTGAAATGGCAGTCGCAGTTGATAATTGTCTGCGCCGCCCAGCTTAAATGCCGGTCTTGTCTCCTGCGAAACAACGACGCAGATCCGCGCATAACGGTTGTAGACATTGGCATAACGATTGTCCCGATCCAACACGCGGAGCATTTCGCGATCAGGAGTGCATCGCGTTCCGCCCAAAACATCCGCTCCGGTCGCCCGCACGAATTGCGCCATGCAACAATTTCGATTGTCGGAATCACCAAGCACGATCCAACGTGCGTCGGGATCGTTCTTGTGAACGCCCGAAAGCCACTTGAGCATCGGACTTTGCGTTAATCCAGGTAGACCGCGTCCGATCGGGTTGACCAGAGCGTTCGTGGACAATAACGGAATCACCAACAGCACACAGGAGGCAATCCGGTTGCGCTGCCAAAGCAAGGCAAAAACGGCCGCGAAAAATATCGACGCGGCCATGATCTCGGAAAGAGTGGCGAACTTCTTCAGCTGCAAGTTAGCTATGTAAAAGCAAACGAAAAAAATTGGCGCGAAAGCGAACGCACCGATCAAGTGCCATATCGTGTTTGGAGCAGATTCATCGCGCGGTACGGCAAGATAGCGGACCACCCCAATAACCGAGGCGACGCCAACGGCGATGATCGCACGAGTCGGCTCCGCCCGAGACCAACCAGTAGCACGCGCCAACCATTCCGGAATCCCCAATGTCATGTAGCAAAGGGTCAAAACAACAAACACGACCAATGCGGTCAAAATGGGGTCCGCGGCCCGTCGCCACAAGTCGTGCGCCACAGCCAGGACCAGAACCGGCGCCAAAAAAAGGAACCCGGAAGCTTCGCAGGCATTTCCCAGCGGCGCCGGATAGTGTTCTTGCGTCATTGAGAATTCCAAAAATGGCGCGAGAAAGCGAAGGAAATGATACCCTCCGCCCGTTGACGTCGTCTGCCCTGGATAAACCAGTCCTTTGATTTCAGTGATCGTGGGGCCGACTTCACGCGTCCACTGCCAGAGCAACGCGACCGCCGCGGCCAAGACCGCGAACAAGCAGGTCGCGCGAAACCAATCCCATCGTCCGCCCATGATGCTATTCCTGTTTTCCAAGGACGCGGCTGTTCCAATGAAGAGCGCGACCGCCAGATAGGCTAACGGGATTTGGAAGCGCGGATAACAGCAAAAGGCGAACTGTTCGACGGCGGCAAGCAACACTACTCCCGCTCCGGCAACGGCCCATCGCGATGTTGCTTTGCTAATAACTTGGACGGCCCACAACGCAAAAAAAACCATCGAAATTATCTCCGGCATGCAAGTCGGAGAGGAGAAGAACCACTGGATATAAGACGAAAACAAAAGAATCAGCGCGCCGCTTAAGGCAAGAAGGTTGTCAGCGCGGGCAACAACGCGCAGAAACAAAAACCCGCTTAATAGCAGCCCGAGCCATTTGAAATTCCAGTTAAAGGCGAAGGCTCGTTCTCGATCTAAGAAGAAGAATCCCCACATTTGCGGACGAAAGAGCATCGTCCAGTGGCGCGCCGGCAGATTCGTTAGCAGCGGTGCCACGCCATCCCCCACATTCGTATTTTGGTTTGGAAAGGCCGGCGTTTGCTCGGCTTGCGACCAAATCCAAGGTGTGTGCACGAACCATTCATCCGAACGAATCTCTTTCGCGCGGCCGGCGATCAAACCCACATTGGGAGGATGCCTGTCCACGAGCTCTCGCCACAAGGCGGTCGAGCTGCCATTGAGCTTGGCCAGACTTGCCGCGAGATAAATGACCGCAAGAGCAACCACGATAATGTTGCGAAAGAGCCAGTTGAATTCAGGATCGTGTTTCTGTTCTTGCCGCTGCGACAGGTAAGTGGTGATCAGTAGCGCGATACAGGAACCGGCCAATAGGATATTTATTGCAACGCCTACTCGATCGAATCGCCCCGTGGTTCGATGCCGGGCGAACTGCGCGATGAAGAGCAGCACGCAGACAAAGCTCCAGACGATGGTTCGAATTCTCAGGAGGCTGCCCGCGCTTGGTCCAGCAGTTGTTGCCAAATTTCGATCATCTCCAGATAGGAGCCGCCCGTATATGATTTAAGCTCCGGCCAAACTGTATCGATGTGATCGCGTTGGAACGGCTTCGGTCCGTGAAAATGAATGATCCCGACGCCCGGTTTATCGCCCCAATACGGTCTCCAATTCAGTTCCAGTGGCAGCTGATTCCATAATGGACGGCCGCTGGTGTCGCGATAGAAGCGCCAGTAGGCGCCCTGGTCCCAGGCTTCCTTTTTTAGTACGTCCAGATTTTCGCGGATGAATTGAAAGAATGCGTCAGCCGTTTTGCCCAAACTTCTTAGGTTCATCAGCATAACGCCACTGTTAATAATGTCGTCGTGCGAGTCGCGCGCATGCGGCGCCACCGCGAAATATTCACAGTCGACTTGGTCTAGCTGCGGGACGACCTCGTCTCTAAACATGACGTCGCAATCCGTGTACAAGACGATATCGCTTGAGGAAGATCGGGGCACTAGCCGCGGAAGCTCAACCCGAAGAAAAGCGCCCGAGATTACTGCCTCGATTCTAGGATTTTTCTCGCGCTCACCGAGCCTAGCCAGTTCTTCGCGAAAGATGCTTCGGTGACGAATGATTTTCACACCGTGTCGATCGAGCCAGGCGGTGAATTCGTTGTCTTTGCCATCGTAAATCAGGTGCGGTCGCAGTGAGGTAAACTTGCGCGCGGTGTAAACCGCCACCATCACCATCTCCGAATATTCGCGGAAACTGATTGAATCTTCCGTCAATGCGCAAAACCAATCCATCGAGCATTGCTCTACCTTGCTTGTATGATTTCGAGCAAGGATCCTTTGTAATATTCGACTTTCGGCAAAGTCGGAGCAACGGCGTGATCTTACCAGTTTACAAAAAGCTTTAGCGCCTCACTGGC
Organism: Verrucomicrobiota bacterium; assembly: GCA_003217965.1. Lineage (GTDB taxonomy): Bacteria > Verrucomicrobiota > Verrucomicrobiia > Chthoniobacterales > UBA10450 > AV69. The sequence continues at coordinate 25,633 of QHNB01000074.1, forward strand.
AATCCAGTCGTGTCCGCGCCAGTCGCTTCCTGTCTGAATCAAGATCTGAATCTTGGAATAAAGCGCGGTTCTTTTGAAAAGGTCCATGCGATCGTATCACCCTCGGGCATCTCGACAAAGTTGTAGTGATGACGCCTGAGAAATTGTTGGGCACTTTCTCGATCTTCGTGAGAAAGATGTTGGTGCTCGTAAAGAATCAATTTCGCACCCAGCAGATTGAGATCGAATTGGCGCAAAATCTTCCAGTCCCAACCTTCTGTGTCGATGACAAGAAGATCGACCCGGTCGAGATCATGCCGCTTAAGCAGAGTATCGACCCGCAGGCAGGTGACCTTCTCGGCTATGATGCGATCTGCCGATGCCCCAAGCTGCGCGGCGGCCCGGCGCACGGTTTCGCGATCGAGCGACGGCAATTGGTCAAGCCAAAGCGAATCACCGCTCACCGTATTCAGACGATAAATCATAGCGGTTCCATCGGTTTCCCCGATGGCCGCTTGCTCCAGTCGGATCGCCGGATTTTTGGCGTAGCGCTCCGAAAGCTGCGCGAATAAGTGCGCCACCGGCTCGACCATCACGCCCCGCCAGTGAAGCCCTGGGCGGGTGATGAGATAATGCAAGGGATCTCCAGTCAACCCATCGTTCCCGCCAATCTGCAAGAACACAGCATCCGGAACAGCTTCAGCGAAATCGCTCAGCAACGCGTCGGCATGCGTGCGGCGAAAAATGTTTACTCGCTGCTTCCGCAGAACAAGATGGCGCCGCAGCGTTAAGTTCCACTTCGCATGCGTATTAGTCGCCATCCGCTCGCGCCACGCCAATAACTTCAGGCGCCACTTCGTGATCAGCTGTTCGATTTTGGACGGCTCGGGCAAAACTGGTGGCAGTGGATGTTGAATTTCGAGCGTTGATTCGCCGATTTGAAACGCGATCCGCAGTCCCTCCGGGCCAACATCGCGATCGCTGCATTTGCCCGAGAACCCCAAAGCCTTGCGACTGGGAAACACGCGCACCACGTCGGGCCGTTCGCAATTGGGCAACGGGTTCGTACTTGAGGCCGGCAGCCAAACCGCCTTGATCGGCGCATTGGCCACGATCCAGCCATCGATCTCGAAAGCTCTTCCTTCAACCCGATCGCCGCGCGGATCGATGTGAACCATAATCCCGTTCGTTTCGATCATGAGGGCAACAGCATCACCTTAGCATCGCCGGAAAGTTTGCGATAAGCATGTCGATTTTGAGCAGATCACTGGCGAACACCACGACTGCCGCCCAGAATCCGGTCCACGCAGCTCGGCCGCAATTCCGAGCATAGCTGAAGCAAACGTTGAATGTCAGACCACGGACGTCCACGTTGATTCAAGTCGTGAGCGAGTCGGCTGAACCATCTCCAAGACCTCCATTTCTCTACTGGCTGTGCTGGGGTGCAATTCTCCTTCTGGCAGCGCTTTTTCGAGTTGTACCGATTCGATCCGGTTTGCCTTATAGCGATTACATCGACGAAGGCCACGTCCTTCACCAGACAATCGACGCGATTAATCGGAGAAGCTTGGATGTCAAGTGGTACGGGTTGCCCGCTCTCCCGGCGTATACCGCAGGTGCGGCGCTTCTTCTTTATAGCCCGTTCTACCGCCATTTCCACGGTCACGGTTTTCAAAGGGACCTTCCGCGAGAATACGATCTTCCGACCTCAAGCCTGGATTATGACTTCATTGCGCCGGTAGAGTTGATAGTCGCCGGTCGGGTCGCGACTGCTTGCCTAAGCATCGCCAGCGTGATTCTTGCAGGAATTATCGCAACACGGCTTGGGAATCGTCCGGCTGGCCTGCTGGCAATGCTTCTAACTGCGATCTGTCCCGCACTTGTGACTCGCGCCTCGATTGTGATCGTCGATACCTTCGCCGCTTTCTTTGTTCTGCTCGTCCTTTATTTTTCCGAGCGAATCTTATCGAGCCCGATCGAATCAGCTTGGAAAAATGTTGGGTTAGCCGGACTGGCGGCGGGACTTGCCTTTGCCTCAAAATACCCTGCCGCGGTAGCAGGAATCGCAGTCATAACAAGTATCCTTCTGCTCCACGTCAGTTGGTCGCATCGGTTTCGGCTACTTGCCTTTGCCGCCGCCGGATTTGTTTCAGGGATTTTTATAGGCGGGCCGATGACCTTTCTCCAGCCGAGGAAGGTTTGGCATGACATCCTGGCTAACGTTAAAGCTTATGACTGGATTCCTTGGCGCCAAAGCTACTTCGCTCAAGCGACCTCCATGTCCGAATTGGGGTGGCCGTTGCTCCTGATTAGCTGTGCGGGACTCGTTCTAATGTTGCGGCAAGGACGAACACGCGGCGTGGCGCTTGGGTGGATTTTGTTTGGCGCCACTGTGATTGGGTTATTCGCAGGTAAATCATTTCAACCGTTCCGCAATTTGTTACCCCTCGTTTCACCCTTGTGTATCGCGGCCGCTATAGCATTTGTCAGTCTGATCGGCTGGGCGCGTCGTAGACTCCATCGATGGCTGCGCGGTGGCGTGGCGATTCTACTAATTGCCGGTTCGGTCGGTTCTCTCGGTTTCGCATCCTTTCAACATGTTCGGCAGCGGATGGCGCACCGAGATAGTCGAGTTCAGGCCGTTGATTGGCTTCAGCAACACGTTGGAAAGCGGCAACGTGTTCTGGCGATCAAAGAATTGGCTGTCTTACCGTCGGAGTGGAGACGGATTCAGGCGGAAATCACCGTGGTTCCATTATCAGAAGCCGCCCCTTTGGTTCACGGTGGGCCCTTCGATTACCTCGTGACTGGCGAGTTAGATCAAGGAACGCCGGGAGACCCTTGGCAGGCCTCTCGCGAGGCTTGGGCTGACCAAATCGCGTCACTCAAAATTCTGGCAACGTTTGGTTCGGTTCCAACGCCGATCCCTCTGAACCTTTGGCGGACAAATGACGAAAGGCTTGTCATTTATGCAATCAGGCAATGAATCCGTGTAGTGACGCGATGAAATATAATCGCGCGCACGTTTCTGCTGATTGATTGCGTCCTTCGTCATTCCAATAGAAAACTGTGATTCTAACGCGAAGTTTCTCATCTGTCCGCTGACGATGAAATTACTAAACCCGTGGAATCGCGACACAGCCTTTCAGCGCCGGAACCCTACTTGACTCGATGATTTTCAAATAAGAGACTTCGCACCAGTTCTTTGTTTCGCTTAATGGACCGGCGAGTTACCGGTCCAGCGGGGAAACCAACTTCTGCCTACCAATGTGGTCAGAATCGGGGCGAACGATGCGCGGCATCGAGGGCATTTAATGGCTCCAGCCCGACAGCTAACCTCGCCAGCA
>QHNB01000075.1:0-12934 GCA_003217965.1 Verrucomicrobiota bacterium
GGCTTTCTTCAGTGCATGGCCTGGGCCGGCACAGGCCTGCTTTGGACAGTCAGCGGCGGCGTTCTAGCGTCAAAGACCCAGGCCCAAATCGCTAATGCCGGAGAGGACTTACCGGCTACCGACCTCAGCTTTCTACGGATCAGCGAAAGTCACATAGGCTTCAGTAAAAAAGCGAACAAAGATGTCACGGCGACCTTCAAAATTGCTCTCGATCGCATCAACGCAATGCCGACGCCGCCGTCTTTCCTTATTCACACGGGAGATCTTACCCAGCTATCAAAGCCTGAGGAGTTCGACACGTTCGATGAAGTGCTGAAGAGCTGCCGAACGAAGGATGTATTCTATGTTCCGGGAGAGCATGATGTGCTAAATGATAATGGGAAGCTTTACCGCGAACGTTATCTAAAGAGCCTGGAAGCCAAAGGTTCTGGCTGGTACAGCTTCAACAAAAACGGCGTCCACTTCATTGGACTTGTCAACGTCTTGGATCTCCAGGCCGGGGGTCTGGGACAACTTGGAGATGACCAGCTCGAGTGGCTCGAGGACGATGTGAAAGGCCTCGGAGCGAGCACGCCAATTGTCGTCTTCGCGCACATCCCGCTCTGGGCAGTCTATCCGCAATGGGGCTGGGGAACGAGCGATAGCGAACGCGCCTTGGGTTACTTGAAGCGCTTCGGCTCGGTGACAGTCCTCAACGGTCACATCCACCAAGTGCTCCAGAAAGTCGAAGGTAACGTGGCCTTCCATACCGCGATGTCTACCGCCTTTCCGCAGCCCGCGCCCGGAACGGCGCCCTCACCCGGACCGATGAACGTGCCGGCCGATAAGCTGCGCAGCATGCTCGGCCTAACCAGCGTGAAGTATTTGCAAGGCAAGTCTTCTCTCGCCGTCGTCGATTCAAACCTGACCTAGATCAATCTCAACTAGCCAATCTAACTATGATTACATTTACTCACTGGAACAAAAGAACGGCACTGCTTTGCGCTATCAGTTTTCTTAACCTGGCCCTTTTCGCAATCGCCGGGGAGACGAAGGATGCTGATGGCGCGGGCACTGCCGCGAAGAACCAAATAGTGATTAAGGATTTTCACTTCACTCCTGAGATCTTAACCGTGAAATCAGGGGAAAAGATCACTTGGATCAACAAGGACGAAGAACCGCACACGGTCGTGAGCGTTGAGAAGCAGTTTAAGAAATCGAGCGCACTCGACACCGATCAGGAATTCACTATCACCGCGGGCATCCCGGGTACTTACACTTATTTTTGCTCGGTTCATCCGAAGATGACCGGCACAATCGTGGTGGAGAATCCATAGGCAGAACCTGTCGCCGAACTCATCGCCGATCGCTCACGGCGATGGTTCGGCGAAGTGCCTCGTGGAAATCGTTTGAATTTCGACCGCCGCCAGTGACAGCCTACCTCCGGATTTAAGACCGTTCATCCAGCGGCAACGGTTGAGAGCTGAAACGCTCAGCAATTCATTGAGAAAGCTGCTCAGGATGGTATTTGCGCCAGTAACGGAGGGCGGCGGGGACTGCCATATAGCTCGGATCAGCAGCTTCGTAGTCGTGGACTAGAGTTTCATCGGCGCCCTCAGCAAGAAGCTCGGCCTTCTCGTAGTCCGCGAAAGCGGAGATCAGCTGCTGTTCATCAGCACCGGAGCGAATGCGATCCAGAAACCAGGCGGACCACCGGCGGACCCGTTCTTCCATGGCATCGAGATGCGCCGAGACAGAATCGGGAACGAGTCCAAAATGCGGCAGGTAGAGTTTTGCGGGATTCGCCGCCCGAATTTTCTCGAGCGATTCAAGCCAGGACTCGATATGCAGCTCGGGCGGAACGAATGGTGGAAGCGGCGACCCATTCCCGAGCCGGACGCCGGCGATGTCGCCGCCAAAGAGATTGTCTTCCCAGACATAGACGTGGTGGTGACTGGCGTGCCCAGGCGTTTCAATCGCTCGGATATCGAAGGGCGGAATACGGACGCGATCGCCATCGTGTAGAACGCGCACGTTCCGCTCGGAAATCGGCGCGATACGACCCCAAAGCCTTTGCATGTCAGCGCCGAAAATGCGCTCGGCCGAGGCGACGAGCTTAGCCGGATCAATCAGGTGCGGTGCGCCTTTGGGATGCACGTAAATAGTCGCGCCAAGTTCTGCGAAGCGCCATGCGGCGCCGGCATGATCGAAATGAATATGACTGAGAAAAACGTGCCGGACGTCTGCCGGCCCAAAACCGATCCGGCTCAACTCGGCTGCAATGTTATCGAAAGTTGATTCCGGACCAGTGTCGAACAGCACCAAACCGTCCTTGGTTCCGAGGGCAGTCGCGGCGACGATCCCGCTTGCGCCGAGTTGGTGAGTATCGAGGACCTGAATCATCAGGGATCGCGCCTCAGCCTCCGATTGAATGAATCAGCAGAGTCAACATTGCGACTATTAGAATTAATAAACCAATGAGGCTGGCGTAGACGATGCGATCCTGCCGCCCCGCACGTCGAGCCGCCTCCAGGTATGGAATGCGCGTAAAAGTCACCATGGTGTAGAGCGGCAGGTAGATGCCCGGCAGGAGGCCTTCAAGAATGTGATCGAGTTTCTTTTTGGCGCGAAATGCGCGTGAGGCGGTTTTGTCCCGCATTTCAATAAAATTCTCGACGGCAAGATCGGCAAGCGCGTCGGCATTCTCTTTTCGCCGCGAGAAATATTCGGCGAAGGCGCGCTCCCGGTTGTTTGGGAATGCGGCCAGGCATTCGTCCAGGACCACGCAATCTTCGAACGCGGCGTTCATTCCCTGTCCATAGAACGGCACGACAGCGTGAGCGGCATCACCAACCAGCGCGACCTTGTCTTTGTAGGACCAAGGCCCGCAGCGGATCGTGACGAGCGATCCGGTTGGATTACTATGGAACTCCTCCAAGAGTTTCGGCATGAGCGGCACCGCGTCGGGGAATTGTTCGTCGAAGAATCGGCGGATATCGTCATCACTCTTGGTTGATGCGAAACTGCACGGCCCTTCGAATTGCCAAAAGAGCGTGCAGGTGAACGAGCCATCCGGGTTCGGCAGCGCGATCATCATGAAACTTTTGCGCGGCCAAATGTGGAGCGCCTCCTTTTCCATCCGCCAACCACCATCCGGCGTCGGCGGGATGGTGAGCTCCTTATACCCGTGTGCCAGATAACTCTGGCTATAATCGAAACGGTCGAGGCGCCGCTGCATCGATTGGCGCACGGCGGAAAAGGCGCCATCGACACCGATGAGGGCGTCGGCGCGGGCTTGGATCACCGCAGGCGGTACGCCTGCCATCACAGGACGCCCGTCGGCGTCTGTCCCCGTCGTGAGAAGCTGAGCGGTTGCAGTGTCGAGGTCGACATCGGTGCAACGATGATTGAAGTGGACGCGGACGTTCGGGTAATGCTGCGCCGCTTCAATCACGACCGTGTTGAGGGCGGCGCGGCCAATCGAGTTAATGTACTTGCTCGGGTCGCGGTCATACGGCGCAAAATGTAGCGTCGCTCCGGCGCCCGCCGGATGGATCATGCGGCCGCGCATCGGAATGGCGTGCCCCAACACTTGGTCGGCAATGCCGAGCTGCTCAAGCGCGTAAATTCCGCGCGTCGAAAGAGCGAGATTGATCGATCGGCCGCCAACGAAGTTATCTGCCCGCGGATCAGATCGGCGCTCGTAAAGATCGACTTCGTATCCGTGTCGTCCTAGATAAGCGGCGAGCAATCCGCCCGCTAAGCCACTACCGATCAGGACCAACTTGGTTGCCATGCTAACCGCGGATTACACGGACATCGCGAACATCTCAAATCAAGTTTACTCGCGAATCCTTTCGGAGGTGCCGATTAGAACGAATTTGATCATTCAGGTTATTTCTCACCTAACACGCTGAAAAATCCGACAAAATTAGTTCTATGAAACTCCACTGGCTCGCTGTGCTTCTCTTCCTTGCAGCGACTCTGTTGGCGATTGCGCAAGAGACCCGACAAAACGGATCCGCGCCGGCGCCATCCGAGTCGGGTAAGCAAGCTTCAGCGGCAAAGACCCGGCAACCCAGTCCCGAGATGCAAAGGCTATTCGACGCCTTTTTGGGAACATGGTCGGTCACGGAACAGATTGAGCCCAGCGAAACGATGCCGAACGGCGGCACTGGCGAGGGGGGAGAAGTCTATCGAATCGGTCCCGGCGGAGTCTCAATAATCGAAGAAATTCATTTGAAAGAGCCCGGCGGAGAAGTTTCTGTATTGGGTGTCGCATGGTGGGATAAGAAAGCGCGCGGATACAGAGCGTTCTGGTGCGACAGCGAAAACCCTGCCGGCTGCATTCTCATGGCGCATTTGGCGAAGTGGGAAGGCGAGCAATTCGTTCTCCGCGACGAGTTCGAGCGGGAGGGAAAGAAGTTCGACTTTAAGGAAGTCTTTTCTGAAATTACCCCGATCTCTTTTACCCAAACTCTCTATCAGGGTGAAGCAGGCAAAGAATTGAAGCGGTTGCTGACTATTCACGCGACGAAGTCTGACAAAAGTCCTTAACACCCGAAATGGGCACATCGCGTGTTCGTAAGCCTGTATCGCCCTAGCTCCGGCTGAGCAGCTTCTACTGATTACGAATTTTGTTTTAGAGTTGAAGAAATCTCGCACAAAGTCCGCCAAGGACACAACGAATAGGTCTCAAATGAAAAGCTTCTATCTGCGGCTCATCATTCCACTGGTTTGCATGATTGTTCAATCATTAGCTGCTCAGACTCCGGAAGCGGTCGCCAAACCGAAGCAATTCATTTACGTGCTTCATCTCGTCCCGCGTCTGCACGACGATAAGAATTGGACGAAGGAGGACAAAGCAGCGCTCGATCGGCACTTCAATCGTTTCAAAGAAGCTACCCAATCAGGCCAGCTTATTCTTGCCGGCCGCACACAAGAGCCGGGTGATAAGACTTTTGGCATCGCGATTTTCATGGCCGCGGACGAAGCCGCAGCGCGAAAATTCATGGAAAACGATCCGGCGGTTGTAGCCGGACTGATGACAGCGGAATTGCACCCGTTCGTTGTAGCTCTTGAACGTAAAAATCCGTAGGAGTTCGCAACAAATTCACCAAGAACGCGAAAAGCGTCATTGTCTAAAGTGACCAAAACGCCGGCATAAATCTGCGGCAGTTGGAGAATAATGAAAATTTTATCAGTGAATGTTGGATTACCGAGGGAAGTGAGATGGCAAGGGAAGCTCGTCACGACCGGAATTTTTAAGGAGCCGATCGAAGGGCAGGTAATGCTGCAGACGTTAAACTTGGATGGCGATCGACAAGCCGATCTCACGGTCCACGGTGGCGTGAACAAGGCAGTTTATGATTACCCCTCGGAACATTACAGCTATTGGCGAACTGAGTTGCCGGGAGTCGATCTGCTCTGGGGAATGTTCGGAGAAAACTTCACGACCGAGGGATTACTCGAGGAGACGGTCTACATCGGGGATAGATTTCGAATCGGCGATGCTGAAGTTATCGTCACTGAACCACGAATGCCCTGCTACAAACTGGGCATCAAGTTCGGCCGTGCTGATATGATCAAACGATTTCTGGCCAGTCGCCACACCGGTTTCTATTTTGCCGTGGTCCGTGGCGGGATGGTTGGTGCCGGAGATGCGATAGAATTAATTCGCCGCGAGCAACAGGAGATTAGCGTAGCTGATATCACTCGCCTTTATGCTTTTGAGAAAAACGATCTGAGCGGACTTCGCCAAGCTATCGGAGTCGAGTGGCTTCCTGATAACTGGAAAGGTTATTTTCAACATCAGCTCGAGAAGCAGATCGCTTGACTTCTAGCAGGCCTTCGCCGTCACGCGGGCGGTCACAGTCAGACGTTGGCTCGTCTGCAATCGTTCCCGATGAGAACGAAGTTCCGCAGAGACCGGGACCTTTGAGTCAGTAGAGCGGGAAGCCACGAAAGGGATACTTAGCACGACGCTTGCCGAGGCGTTAGGCCGCTTACCGCTCAAGCTTCAGTAAGCACGTCACGCGAGAATCAGGATTTACCCCGCGCCTTCTGATCTCTGATCCGTGATGTGGCACCACTAGTGCTGAACGAAAGCGCTGATGAACTTTGAGCCGGAACCAGAGGAAATCGAGCCGCACATCAACAGCCTCGAGCTCAAAGCCATTCTTGTGGTCGATGACGACCAACAACTTGCTTCGGCTTTGCAGTGGATTTTGGCCGACGAAAATTTTCTGGTCGATGTCGCTTTTGATGGGGAAGAGGCCCTCCTCAAGGTCAAAGCGCACGATTATAACGCGGTCATTTGCGACCTGAAAATGCCGCGACTGCGTGGTGATGAGTTTTATCTCAAAACGAAGGAGGCGCGTCCAAATTTAGCGGATCGCTTCATCTTCATTACCGGATTCGCCACCGACCCGAAAATCGCCCTTTTTCTGACCAAGCATGAAGTGAAGTACCTGGTTAAACCGTTCCCGGTCCAAGGGCTGATCGACTGTGTCAAAGAGTTACTCAGCTGACACGCTGTAGCGGCCTCGCTCTGTCGAGGTGCACGCTTGAATCACGGCGACAGAGCGCCATGGCTACAGTTATTGATGCTCGCGCAGAATTTTGGCGAAGCGCCAGACGTCGTGGAACGTATTGTAGAGCGGTGTCGGTGCGGCCCGGATGACATTGGGTTCGCGGAAATCGCATTTCACTCCGACTGCTTCCAGTTTATTGAAGAGCTCCTTCGGATGCTCGCGAACTAGGATCGACACTTGGCAGCCGCGCGACCCTGCTTCGCGCGGCGTGATGACGCCGTAGCGGTCCGAGCCGGACTGGCGTTTACCAGGTGCCAGCTCAAGAAGAAATTGAAGATACCCGGTCAACTTAATCGACTTCGCGCGGAGAGGTTCTATTCCGCCGGCTTCGTCGAAGATCGCAAGTGAAGCGCGTAACGGTGCCATCGAAAAAATGGGCGGGTTACTAATCTGCCAACCGTCGGCCGACGGAACTGGAATGAACTCAGGCTCGAGATGAAGACGAAACCGCGTATTTGGATCGTTGCCAAACCAACCGGCCAAACGTGGTAACTCGATGTTAGTCGCATGCCGTTCGTGGAGGAAGGCGCCACCGACCGCGCCGGGGCCGGCGTTGAGATATTTGTAGGAGCACCAAACAGCGAAATCGACCTTCCAATCGTGCAACGAGACCGGCACGTTTCCAATGGCGTGGGCAAGGTCGATACCGACTGTTATCCCGCGCTTCTGCGCCACTTTGGTAATGGTTGAAATGTCGAAAAACTGGCCGGTGAAAAAATTCACGCCCGCGATCATTACGAGCGCGAGCTGGTCGGCATTTTTCTCGATAAGATCGACAATGTCGTTGGTGCGTAGTGTGAATTCTCCCTTGCGCGGACCGGCGAGAATGAGTGTGTCTTTGGGATCGAGCCCATGATGGACGATTTGCGTTTTGATCGCGTAGGTGTCTGACGGAAAGGCGGGCTCTTCCATTAGGATCTTGAAACGCGATTTCGTCGGCCTATAAAACGTCGCCATCATCAGGTGCAGATTCACCGTCAGACCGTTCATGCAGATAACTTCGGTCGGTTTCGCGCCGATGAGGCGCGCCATCGGTTCGCGCAGCGTCTCGTGATACGAATACCACGGCGTCTGGGCTTGGAGATGCGCGTCCACCGCGAGCTTGGCCCAATCGTCTAGCTCCTGTTCGAGAGTTTCCCGGACCGCCTTCGGCATCAGGCCGAGCGAATTTCCGGCTAAATAGATTAGCGGTTTGCCATTCTCGCCGAGAGGCAGATGAAATTTTTCCCGGAACTGCTGCAGCGGATCCTCGGCATCGAATCGCCGTGCGAAATCCTCGTCAGCTGAAAAAGTCGTCATGATGGAATTGATCGGAGAGTTTCGCCACAGATGAATGCGGATCAAACACAGAAGGTTTCAGAGTTTCAGGGTCAGCATCCTTATGAATTTCCGTTGATCAGTGCTGTCACATTTATTCGTAGGAAAAGAAAAACGAACAGTAAGAGATTCCTCGACTTCGCTCGGAATGACAGGAAATGAACCGCAGTCAGCTCGGCGGCTGCATGAACTCGATCGTGATTCCGTCAGGATCGCGCACGTAGACCACGCGTCTTCCGGCGTTCGGGCCCGTTTTGAGGGTCTGAGGTTTGCCGGCGGCGCGCCAGCCAGACGCTACGATTGCGTTCAGCACAGCGTCTAGATTATCGACTACGAGGGCAACGTGAACTGAGCCGACGTCGCAAGGCCTTAGATTCAGGCGCTTTCGATCGGGTGGAGCGTGGTACTCGAGCAATTCAATGCGGTGGCCAGGAGCCTTTAGGACCGCCAGCGATATCTCAGCACCAGGCACGCCGGTTATTTCGCTCGCGAGATCGCCAGCCTGATGTGTCCGATGTGAAAGCTCGAAACCGAGAACGTCGCGCCAGAAGGCGAGAGACCGCTCGAGGTCGCTGACTGTGATGCCGGTGTGATCGGCCGCGATGATGCGAAAGGACCTGACGCTCATACTCGTGTGACACAGCGAGTTTCGCCACAGATGGACACGGATCAAACACAGATAGGAAAACTGATTCTTCCTTTTATCGGTGAAAATCTGTATCAATCGGTGGCCGTTTTTACCGCTGCGATCACCTTGAGTTCGATGGCGATCGGCGTGGGCAGCGCGGTGACCTCCAGCGTCGTCCGAGTCGGGTTTGGTTTGCCCGGTCCGGCGAAATATTCAGCATAGAGCTTGTTATAGATCGGGAAGTCTTTCTTCATGTTGGTCAGGAAAACCGTGACATCGATCATGTCATTCCAAGTCGCGCCGGCGTCTTCCAGCACGAAGCGAACATTTTCGAACACGGCATGGCATTGCTTTTCGAGGTCGTAGCTCACAATGTTGCCTGCCGAATCGAGCGTGACGCCGGGAATGTCCTTGCTGCCGCGCGCGCGGGGTCCGATCCCGGAGAGAAACAGCAAATTGCCAACGCGCTTCGCATGCGGGAACGCGCCGACCGGCTCAGGGGCGCGGGAGCTCTCGAAGGATTTGCTCATGAGTCAAAGAAAAGAGGCCGGAGCTCAAAGCTCAGAGATCAACGATCAGTTTTTGCGGTCTTAACCGGGAAAGCCTTTACGAACTGTTCCGAGTCCGAAACCCAGCCCAGCAACACTTCGGCATTTAAAAGAGATGCTTCGTGATTCGTTCTTGGCAAGTCGTGGCCGATCGGCTCGCTCATACAATCTTTGAGCAAGACACAAAGATAATCTCTAAACATCGCGTCTCTCACGGTCGACTCCACGCATATGCTTGTCGTTACACCAGTGACGATCAGGTATTTGGTCCCCAATTTTTTCAAGGTCGCGTCTAGATCGGTTTGGTAGAAGCCGCTGAAGCGCGTTTTATAAAGAACGATGTCGTTCGATTGCGGTTTGAGCTCGGAAACAATATCTGTGTCCCAAGTGTCGCGAATCAATATCCGGCTTTCCCGACCGTCCGGTGCGCGGATCCTCTGGCCAATACCAAATCTCAAATGCCGGGTCCGGTTAACTGAATCGGGAGCGCCTAAGTCCGAGAGGTCTTCGCGATACCCCATCTTCAGATAAATGACTTTCATCCCATTTTGGCGTGCTGTCGCCAGCACCTTTGCCGTCGGACCGATGGCTTTTTGCGCGCCGGAAACGTCAACTCCTGCCCGATCGAACATGCCTCCCTTCGTGGTGAAATCATTCTCCATGTCGACGACGATTACGGCGGTGTGCGCGGGATCGAGCGCGATGGGTTCTGGTTTTGCATCGAGCGTTACCGACCCCTTCTTTGCCTCGAAAGGAGGATCGGCCAGCAGTTCTATGTTAAACTGAGCGCTGAGGAACCCCACGAAAATGAATGCCTTCATGAAGATTTGCATGGTGGAATGATGTTACGGGTTCGTGTGATCTTGCGAACTAACCGCCGGCAATGGCGCCGATGATAAAGAAAGGCTCAGTGCCGTTCGCCACCACCTCGGGCAATGGAGTATCCGGCGGCTCATGCGATAGATCTTCGCCGCAGGCAAAGAAGCGGACGAACGGTCGTCGTCGTTGGCTGCCGTGATCGCGGATCGTCCCTCGCAGCATTGGATATTTCGCCTCCAAGGCGTCCAGGACCGCGCGTTGTGTGGCGTGGCCGTCTAAGTCGAGTTGTACCTCTCCACTCACGCGCGCGAGTGTGCGCAAGTGTGTTGGTAAGACGACTCGTATCATGGTAGCGTCTGGACTTCGACTGATAGGACTGCGGGAAGATCTCGAACGATCGGAGTCCAGCTATCACCGGCGTCAGCTGATGCGTAAACCTGACCACCTGTCGTTCCAAAATAGATGCCACATGGATCAAGCGAATCGATCGACATCGCGTCGCGTAGGACGTTCACGTAGCAATTACGCTGAGGCAGACCCTTGGTTAGCTTTTCCCATTCATTGCCTCCGGTTCGACTGCGATAGACACGTAGCTTTCCGTCTGGAGGAAAGTGCTCGGAATCACTTTTGATCGGAACCACATAAATCGTTTCCGGCTCGTGCGCGTGCACGTCGATCGGAAAACCGAAATCGCTCGGCAAGTTACCGCTGACTTCGTGCCATGAATTGCCTGCGTTGTCACTGCGCATGACGTCCCAATGCTTTTGCATGAACAGTGTAGTCGGACGTGAGGAGTGCATGGCGATCCGATGAACGCAATGCCCAACCTCCGCGTTTGGATCCGGAATATATTGGGAATGCAAGCCACGATTGATTGGTTGCCAGCTCCGGCCTCCGTCATCAGTCCGGAAGGCGCCGGCCGCCGAAATGGCGACGGAAATGCGCTGCGGGTTCTTGGGGTCGATCAAGATCGTGTGCAGACACATTCCTCCTGCTCCCGGCTGCCACTTCGGCCCACTGTCGTGCTTGCGCAATCCTGACAATTCATGCCAGGAAGCGCCGCCGTCTTTGGATTCGAACAATGCCGCGTCTTCCACACCTGCGTAAACATGGTCCGGATTTTCCAATGACGGTTCAAGATGCCAAACGCGCTTGAACTCCCATGGGTGCTGCGTGCCGTCATACCACTGATGGGTGCCGGGGACCCCATCATAGACAAACTTGTTACTTTCGCCCTTTGGCATCCCGTCCGGCGTAGTTGTCATTCCGCCGCCGGGCGTCTCCCACGATTTGCCGCCGTCGCTGGAGCGCTGGATGATCTGCCCGAACCAGCCGCTGGACTGCGACGCGTAGATCCGGTTCGGATCGACGGCGCCCTTACGCGTCCCGACCAATACTCGTATTCCGCTCATTGGTTACATCTGTATCCGCGGATTCGCCCGATGCACACGGATTTATTCAGCTGCGTTCGGGTCCACTGACATTCTCAAGAGTCAATTATTCGATGGCGCGTACTTCTCAAACTTCGGCGGCTTCGGATCCATGTAATCCCATGGCTGAGCGTCCGAAGTGAAGATGTCGAACTGGGGACGAAACCAACTCGGATCGTCCAGGCTTGAAGCGGTGATACCTTGTCCCTCATCAGTAATGCCACCGAAGAGTCGCGAGCCGCACTTCGCACAAAAGGCGCGCTTATTGTGACCCATCGCCTCGCTCGGAGTGTCGTAGAAGCACGGCGTGCCTTTCGTGATTTTGAACGATTTCGCCGGCACATAGACAACTGCGGTGTAGAGACCGCCTGCTTGCCCGCTGACAATCCCGGCAGTGGCAGTTAAACATTGCGATCGGTTCGGCAGTGCATTCGTAGCGGATCGCGCCGCACGTGCAACCGCCAGTGAAAAATGTAGGTGTAGGATCAGGGGACATTCGTCAGAGGACAGCAGTCAGTTTGGCCATTGGGTCGCGGGCTGCAACCGCATTCCCGATCCCTCAAGACTCATCTCCGAAGTATCGAATTGAGTCCATTTCGCGGTGCAAACGATGTTCGGTTCGCGTCGACCCATGTAGGTGCTACCAAAGCGTTGCGCTTGGTGATTTTCGAGTCACTTCTTTGCAAAGATTTTCCGCGCAAGGGCCTCGAAACGCGGATCGCCACGCAAAGGGCTCAGAAAAGGATCGATTTCAAGGAAGACGATGTTGTATCCATCCCGCTCCTCATAGGTTTGCTCGAGGAAACGGATCGCTTCTTCCTTATGGCCAAGCCCAGCGTAAACGATCGCGAAATTATAGGGCGAAACATAACGCTCGCCGGAAGCCTGGCGCAGCCGCTCAAGCACTGCCAGCGCCTCTTTTGTGCGGCCCATCTTTGCGTAAAGACGGCCGAGGAGAGCCTGCGGAAGGGGATCGGGATCGAGACTCATTGCTTTTTCGTATTCAGCCATTGCTTCACTCGTCAGGCCCTTCATCTCCAGCACCTGGCCCAGGTTCCAATGCGCGTAATAAAATCCGGGGTCCATTTCCAATGTCTTACGCAACTGTGCAATGGCTTCGTCATAGTGACACGCATTTAAGAGAACGCCGCCGACGTCAGCGTTGATGATGACGGAGAGAGGATCGAGTTCTGACGCGCGATTGATTTCCGCAATCGCTTCGTCGAACCGGCCCAGCGGTATTAATCCGCTCTCAGCATACCATTGATGAGCCGTGGC
The DNA here is from genome assembly GCA_003217965.1 of Verrucomicrobiota bacterium. GTDB lineage: Bacteria > Verrucomicrobiota > Verrucomicrobiia > Chthoniobacterales > UBA10450 > AV69. The sequence continues at coordinate 12,593 of QHNB01000075.1, forward strand.
ATAATTCGGATTCAGTTCGATCGCGCGACGGAATTCTCGATTTGCCCCAGCGAAGTCAAAATCATAGGCGATAAGTGCCTGGCCAAGAGACGCGTGGGCTTCGCCCAGCGTGTTGTCCAATTCCAGCGCTCTCAGGGCGGCGGCTTTGGCTTTCGGCAAACTCTCTTTTGGGCTAGCCGCGGCAAATCCCGACATCAGGACATAAGTGTCGGCCAGACCGGCGTAAGCCAAGGCAAAGCTGGGATCTTTGTCGATCGCTTGTTGAAAATACCCAATAGCGGTCTTGAAATCCGTCGCGGTGCGTTTGTTCCAAAAGTATCGGCCTTTGAGATAAAGCTGGTG
>QHNB01000075.1:12959-23377 GCA_003217965.1 Verrucomicrobiota bacterium
GGTCGAACGTATCCGCCCAGAGGTGGCTATCATTCTCGGCTTTGATCAGTTGAACGTTGATACGAATTTGGTCGGTCGAACGCTGCACGCTTCCCTCCAGGATGTTCGCGACCCCGAGCTGTTTTGCGACTGCCGCGACGTCGTCCGGCGCGCTTTTGAAACGCTGCGTTGATCCGCACGAAATAACTTTCAAATCGGTGATCTTCGCCAGCCGAGTAATGATCTCGTCTTGAATTCCGGCGGCGAAATAGGCGTTGTCCGGGTCGCGGCTGAGATTGGCGAATGGTAGGACCGCGATCGATTTTGCCGGCAATGCAGCGTTCCCAATTCGGTTTTGAGCTGTGTACCGCCCGAGAAAAAAGATTCCGATAGATAGCGCGGCCGCGATGATTACGACGTAGATCCAGGTTTTCTTCTTTGATTGCGCTACGTCGGATTGATCGAGAGCCTCGGTGCGCTTGAGGCCTTGCGGCGTCAGCTCAAATGCCCAGGCGATGATCAGCGCAATCGGAAAACCGATCATCAGCAACACGACCAGGCGGATAGTCCAATCGGAATTTCGAAGAATGGAAAAACCTGCGTTGCGACCTGAATCAATAGCCAGGCCACCACGGCGTAGGTGACGGCCACCTTGTAAACGTTACGCCGCTTCAGCTCGGCGAAAAAGCCCGGCAGATTCAAGGAGACCTATTTCGCGATGCAGATGTTCTTTGGCTCGGTGAAAAACCGGAGCGCTTCTTCGCCGCCTTCACGACCAACGCCGCTTTGTTTCATCCCGCCGAAGGGCACGCGCAGATCGCGCACTAGCCAGCAATTCACCCAAACCGTTCCGGTGTGAATTTGCTCCGCGACACGATGGGCGCGATTTAGGTTTTGCGTCCAAACGCTCGAGGCCAGGCCGTAGTCGGTGTCGTTGGCGTAACCGATCACTTCCTCTTCGCTGTCGAACGGTGTGATTGTGATGACCGGCCCGAAGATTTCTTCGCGGTTTGTGCGACATGAAACGGGCAGGCCGGTGACCACAGTTGGCTGAAAAAAGTACCCATCCCGACAGCGGTCGTTGATTAAATTCGGAGTAGAGCCTCCGAGCACAACCTTGCCCCCCTCTTTCTGTGCGAGATTGACGTAAAACATCACTTTATCTAGCTGAGTTTCGTTCACCATCGCGCCTTGATCAGTCGTCAGTTCCAACGGATCACCCACTTTCAGCTTCGACACTTTATCGATAAATCGATCGATGAAGTCTTGGTAGGCCGATCTTTCTACGAATACGCGCGAACCGCATAGACAAACCTGTCCCTGGTTCGTGAATGAAGAACGGACGCTCCCGGCGATGGCGGCATCGAGGTCGGCATCGGCGAAAACGATGTTCGGATTTTTTCCTCCAAGCTCGAGGGAGACCTTCTTGAACAGAGGCGCGCACGTCTCGGCCACTTTGCGCCCAGTCACCGTGCCCCCGGTGAATGAGATGGTGTTGATCTTCGGATGGGCGGTGATTGCCGCGCCGACATTTGGTCCAGTGCCGTGGACGATGTTGAGCACGCCATTGGGCAATCCAGCTTCGCGACAGAGTTCGCATAAAAGATACGCGGTCATCGGCGTCAGCTCGCTCGGCTTCGCAATGGCCGTGTTCCCGACGGCAATGGCGGGCGCGATTTTCCAGCTCAACAAATAGAGCGGTAGATTCCAGGGCGAAATCAACCCCGCGATTCCGCGCGGCTGCCGCAGGGTGTAGTTGAACGCGACGTTGTCGGTAATGTGTGCTTCCGATTCGGTATGCAGGATGGCAGTGGCGAAAAATCGAAAATTGCTGGCCGCGCGTGGAATATCCATCGTGCGGGCCAAAGAAAGCGGTTTACCCGTGTCGATCGATTCCGCGCGTGCCAGCTTCTCCAGGTCGCGCTCGACCAGATCGGCAATGCGCAGGAGAACGCGAGAGCGGTCGGTCGCTGGTATGCTAGACCATTTCGGGAACGCTTTCTCCGCCGCGGCGACAGCGAGATCGACATCCCGATTATCACTGTCCGCGACTTGGCAGTACGGTTTTCCCGTCGCGGGCTCGATATTGTCGAGATATTTTCCTCCAACCGGCTCAACGAATTGACCGTCGATGAAGTTGCGAATTTGGAGTGGTTCGGTGCGCACTGCTAAGATTGTAAACGCCGAATCCGCCTCCGCCAAGGTTATGGCGTGGCAGGCGCGTCAGGTGTTGAACAAGGCGCCGGCGGACTTTGTTGGCAACGTACGCTCTAGCGGTTTGTGCGATCGGAGAGTTTCCACAGCCAGAAACTCATGGCCCCGGCGACTACAACGGCCACTGCGCTCCCCCAAAGGGGAAAGTGACTGCCGGCGACAATCACCTCCGCTCGCGTGATCAGGCGCAGCAATTGCGCCAAACACACTAATCCGAAGATAGCAGCGGCGACCCTCAGGCCGAGGACGATTTGTGAATTCACCTGCGTTGCTCTTCGGAATTAATAACTGTTTTAACGTCGTGACAGCAACTTATTTCCGAGCCACCACCAAACACCAATCACTGCTAACGAAAAGGAGTTCCAGGCGAGCTTGGAAGGGTGCTTGTGTTTAAATTGTCGTGAAGCCTATGCTGAGCGTCAGCATTCATTCGACTTCAACCACTAACAATCACATGAAAAAGAGAACAAGAGTTGGACTTTTTGCCGTCGCTGTTCTCATCAGCATGGTGATTACTGCCTGCGCTGAAATGGGGGGCACGACCAGCAAAGGTTCCGTGCGAAAAGAGGAATTGCTTGTTCAGGCCGGGTTCAAGGTTAAGGCGGTAACGACAGAGAAGCAGAAGCAACATCTGGCTGCGCTGGCTCCGAACAAAGTCTCAGCCGTCACCTACAATGGGAAACTGTATTATGCCTACCCGGACGCGGCGCACAATCGGATCTATGTCGGGAGACAGCCACAATATAATGCTTACAGACAGTTGTTAGGGGAGAGAATTGCTGAACTGGGCCCAAACTTAGGAATCAGTGAAGAAACAGCTGGACCGCACCGCATTGTAATCACCCAGTTCGATGGTTGGGGGCCGCTCGGCGAATAGAATGGGCCTCCAGTTTATAGAACGCTTTACAGGGCGACAGAGGAGTCAGCAGAAAGACAAAATCGTCGTGTAACGCCGCTCCCGCGATTTCTCTGGCAAATTGAACGAATCAGGATTCCCGTTCGCCCCGGATGAATTGCTCAACGCAGCGGTGAGCTTCGTCATCGGTCATTTGAACCGGGGGATGCTTGGAAAAATAAGCGGACGCCGACCGGAGAACACCCCCAATGCCGCGATCCAACCCAAGCTTGCAACAGCGGATGGCATCGATTGCAATTCCGGCGGAGTTAGGTGAGTCCTCAACCGAAAGCTTGAGATCCAGTTCCATCGGCACATCGCCAAAAAGGCGTCCCTCGACACGAATAAAAGCGATTTTGTTGTCGCGTTGCCATGGGACATAGTCGCTCGGGCCGATATGGATATTTTCATCTGCGAGCCGCTCCCCAATAACGGATTGGACGGCTTCGGTTTTCGAGGTTTTCTTTGAGGCCAGGCGGCTGCGATTGAGCATGTTCAGGAAATCAGTATTTCCACCGGTGTTTAACTGGTAGGTCCTCTCCACTTTGACGCCTCGCTTGCGAAAAAGATCAACAATGGTGCGATGAATCACGGTCGCACCCATCTGCGCTTTGATGTCATCGCCGACGAGCGGCAGATTTTTGTCGGCAAAACGCTTTGCCCAAACCGGATCGCTAGCGATGAAAACCGGTATGTTGTTGACAAAGGCAAGGCCCGCCTTCAACGCACACCCGGCATAAAAACGCGTCGCTGCCTCCGAACCGACCGGCAGATAATTAACGAGAATCTCTGCGCAGGAATCTCTCAGCTCAGAGATGATCTGTTCGCGCGTAGATTCTTTTTCCAGCGGAAGAAACGTTCGAAGCGGGTCCTGGTCGCGCATATGGGGCGCATAGCTGTCGAAAACGCAGCCCATTTTTACGATTGCCCCGGTCAGACTAACTTTTTCGCAGAAAACCTTTGTGCAATTGGGGGGAGCGAAAATGGCTCTGCCGACATCGAGACCCACCTTACGACGATCAATATCGAATGCGGCCACAACCTCGATGTCACCCGGTCGGTACGATCCGATCTCGCGATGCATGAGGCCGACAGCGGTGCCGTTGGTCGACGAACCTTGATAAAAGTTTATTCCTTGGACGAGCGAACTGGCGCAGTTCCCGACTCCAACAATAGCGATTCGGATCTTTCTCATTCTGAAAACGCAACCTTATGCGTAGCAACGAGGTTCGAGCAAGATACAAGTTTATTTCCCCATATCGGGCATTGCCTGACAAAGCTTAAATAACGAATATTGAGGTTTTCGCGCATTTCGACAGAAGCACAACGAGCGGGCGCCGGGATTTTTGTTGAAAAACCAAATCGCGGCGAAGAGATAAACCAAATGCGTCGGGCATTTGCGGCGATAACAATCCTGGTCGCTTTTGTTTTGGCCGGATCAATCTCGGCCGCGGCCTCTACCAACAGCATTGAAGAAGCGGTCGCGCTGGCCCAATCTCACAACCCGGAAATCGCGATTGCGCGCAAGAAAATCCAGGGAGCGCGCGGCGGTATGATTGAGGCGCGTTCCGGATATTTGCCGTCTGTGGTATCGACCGGACTGTTCCGAGAGCACCAATACCAATCTGATACGCAACTTCGCAATGAGGACTACAACGCGTCCGTACGCATCGTCCAGAATCTTTACACGGGCGGCGCGGTCACAAGTCAGGTTGCAATTGCACGGCTCAATTTGGAAAGGCAGGACTTTGAGCTGCAGGCAGTTTCGAACAGAGTCACGATGGATGTACGGATCGCTTTTAACGAACTCCTCTTGAATCGGGCAAAGGTTGGCGTGCACGAGCAATCGGTGGTCGTCCTGCAAGAGGAGCTGAAGACACAACAGGAACGGCTTCGTGCCGGGATGGTGGGGCAATTGAATGTCGGCCGGGCCGAGGTTGCACTAGCGAATGAGCGGACGGAGAAAATCGATGCTCAGACACAATTAAAGAATTCCTATCTTCGTTTGGGCGAGCTACTAGGGCCGGGCTTCGGCCCAAATTCGCCGAATTCGCACTTCGAAGTATCGGGCCAGTTGCAATATCAGCCGGATCGCCCCGATCTAAACGAGTGTCTCGCTCGGGCTGACCGTGAGCGACCTGAGATTAAGGCAGATCAAATTGAAATTGAGATCGAAAATCGACAGGCAGATCTGGATAAGAGCGAACTACGGCCGCACGTGGAGGTCTTTTCCGGTTACGAGATTTACAATCAAACCGACCCGACCATTCATCCCGAGGTTAATTATGGATACATAGTCGGACTAAATGCGAAGTGGCATATCTTCGATGGTTTTGCGACCAAAGGAAGGCTGCAAGCGACACGCGCCCGCCGGGACGCAGCGGTTCAAGCGCTGGAAGCTAGGCGACTTTCGGTGGCGTCGGAAGTACGCAGCGCCTTTCTTGATTTGGAACAGGCAGATCATGTGCTTGAATCAGAAACAAAAAATGTAGAAACCGCGAGTGAATCGCTCGAGATTGCAAAAGCGAACCTCAGTGCGGGGTTGGGAACTCAACTCGATATTTTACAGGCGACCGCAGATGTAACCCGCACCCGTACTACTCGATTGAGCACGATTTACCTGCATAATGTGGCGCTGGAGCGACTCGCACGTGCTTGCGCGACTTTACCAGATGCGCTCAGATTTATTTCAAAAACCTCCGGCGCCGAAACCAGAGGCAAGAAGGGGCCGGGACTCACCGCGACTGATGTTGCCCATCCGCCGAACCATCTGGGTCAACGATGATACGGTTAAGAATTATACCTTCGCTTTTAATCGTGCCTTGGGTGGCGACAACGCATGGGATCACTCTTGATGCATTGATGCAAAAAGCGATTGAGAAGAATCCGGAGATCCAGAAGGCGAGACTCGATTTAGAACAGGCTTTCGGACGCCGACTGGTATTCCGGGCGGTGGCGTTGCCGGACGCGACGATTGGAATCACCGCGGGCGCGCAAGGAGGACATCGCGCGGGGGAGAAACCGATTCAACCCTTCGGATTCGCTTACGGCAATTTCAGCCAACCGATTTTCAATGCGATTGTGCCTCCATCACTCCGGCGAGGCGATGTCGAACTGTTGATCGCCCAGCAACGTTTAAACGTTGCGGTTGTTGATCAGCTCCATGCTGCCCGGCTCGCCTTTTACACAGCACTTTATAATCGTTCGTTAAGAAAGGTGCGAGTGGAACAACGCCAGCGCCTCGAGCAAGACGTCAGCAGCCAAAAAGAGAGATACCAATCAGGTCTGGCTACCCGCGACGTGTTGGTTGGAGCGGAAGTGCAAACGCGGGAACTCGATTCGCGCATCGAGGCCGCCCAACGCGCCTATGACGGCGCGGTCCTCAAATTGGCCGAAGCGATGGGCGAAAATCTCGGAGCGGGGGCCAAATTGCTAGAGCCGGACGGCGAATTGAATTATGCATCCGTCGATGTTGATCTTGATCGGGAAATTAAGACGGCGTTGGAACGCCGGCCCGATCTGCAACTTGCGCGTCTTCTTGTTCGGGCTGCCAACGAAGACCAGCGGATTATCGAGGCAGCCTATTACCCGACCGTCAACGCCGTCGTATACGGTGATTATATTCCGGTTTCTGGAGTGCGCCGCGAGAACACAGCTTCCCCGCGCCGCTCTGATAACGTAATCTCCTCCGAAATTCGGGCCGGTGCGGCCTACACATGGCAGGTGGTGGACAATGGTAAAACCTACGGGGCGGTTCTAAAGCAGCGTTCGGCCCGCGAAATCAACGAGCTCGCTCTTCAAAAACTAGAGGCGGACGTGCCTCGTGAGATGTCGCGGATCCATCACGATCTCGAGTCGATCGGAGTGAAACACCGATCGCTCGTGGGAGCCTCCTCCGTCGCTGAAGAAAATGCATCGACTGTTCAACAAAATCTGGCAGAGGGTATCGTATCGCAGTTCGAATTTCGGCTGGCCGAGAACGATGCGCTCGAGGTAAAGAGCAATCTAATTGCGTTGGCATATCAACAAAACGTCGCGCTGGCCGAATGGGATCGAGCGACCGGGCGATATTTCCAATTTTCCAATGTTCCCTCGCAAAACGTGCGATAATTCCCGTCCCTGAAGCTGCCGCGATCGAGGAACCTGGTTTGGATCGTCGTGCCACTGATCATCGTGGTCGCGACGACTTGGTACTTCCTCTTGCCCGTGGCCGAGGTTGCCACCGTTCGACGCGGGACCGCTCTCTCGGCCGTTTACGGGACAGTCCGCATCGAACCTGCATTTGTCGTCCATGTGCGCGCGCAGAACGCCGGGTTCATTCACTTGGCCGAGCAATTTTCGGCTGGTCGTGGCGCGATCGGTAAGAGCGTTAAAAAGGGTGAGCTCCTCGCTACCATCGCGGATGAGACAACGGCACGACAATTAAAACAAGCCCGCGCGGACTTAGTGGCAGCAACTCAACGCGCCGCACTTCCGTTGCCATCCTCCGAATTGCTTAAGACCGCCGAAGATAGCGTGCAGCGGCTCGAAAAACTGGCCGCTTTAAGCAATGTCCCGGCTGTCGAGTACCAAAAAGCAAAAAGCGAAGTGAACCGTTTGCGCGGCGTGGTGGAAACCGAACGGATTGAACGCGATCGCAACCTTGGAACCTTGGAGGACGCGTGTAGAAAGCTCGAAGCTCAAATGAAGAATTCGGAGATTCGTGCTCCGATTGATGGGCTTCTTACCAATATTCAAACAATCGACGGCGAATTGGTCGGAGAAAGTAACGAACTCTTCACGGTATCGTCACGCAAGAATTATGTGCGTGGTGAAGTAGATGAAGAAGATGTCGGCGAGGTAAAGCCAGGAATGAAAGCGACTCTACGATTGTACGCATACCGCACCCAACAGTTTGCCGCGCATGTTTCTTCCATTCAGCCAGCGGCCGATCCGGAAACACAGCGTTATACCATTGTCTTAGAACTGGAGAATGCGCCTGACAACTTGATGGGCGGCATGACCGGCGAGATGAACATCATTACCGGCACCCACGAGAATGTTCTTCTGGTGCCGACCCGGGCGTTGCTGGTCGATCAAGCCTTGGTCGTCAAGCGGGAAATTGTGCAGGCCCGAACGGTCAGGGTTGGCTTTCGCACGCTCGACTTCGCCGAAGCGATGAACGGCCTCTCCTTAAACGATCACGTGATCGTGTCGGATCAAGATCGCTTCCGACCAGGGCGGCTGGTGCGGCAGCGTAAGATTGATGTCGTGGGGAAGACGAAAGCGCCGTGACACCGCCGCTTTACATCGCACTGCGCTTTCTCATGCATCGTAAACGCGCTCTATTACTCAGTCTGAGCGGCGTGGTTTGCGGGGTGGGGTTCTTTATTTGCATGCAAGCCCAAACGCAGGGTTTCGCCAAATACTTCATCGATTCGACTCTGGGGAGCAATGGCGCGCTGGTCGTTCGCTCGCGCTTCGAGCCGCGTCAGCTCGACTCCATCGTGCCGACGAAAACTTCGAATACGAACGTGGCGCATCGCCAATATTTCGAGGGAATCACTAACGCAAACGAAATCATGCGGGTCAGCCGTAAATTCTCCAATGTCGTCTCTTGCTCGCCGGTCCTGCGCGGTACGCTGAGCGCGCGCTCGGGATTTGAGAATGCAACGGTCGAGCTCTACGGCATCGATCCCGCCCTTCATCTCCAGACGACCGACCTCGCTCACCAAATTGCGGGCGGAAGTTTATATGATTTTCGTAATAAGCCCGATTCCGTGATTGTGGGATCACGTTTGGCTCAAACTCTCAATCTGGAAGTCGGCGATACGGTGCAATTGCTCGCGCCCGGTGGGCAATATCGCCGTTTTACGGTGGCGGCAATGGCAAAGAGCGGTGTTGGCACGATCGACTCGACCAGGGTCTATGGCCATTTACGCGTGGCGCAAACGCTTCTGCATAAGCCCTACCCGGCATCGCTGATCATCTACAAGCTTCGAGATCCGGATCGTGCTCCGGCTCTGGCCCAACATTTCGAGAATCTTTTCCAGCACGATGCCGCGAGCTGGCAGGAGCGCGAGGCGAATACGCTCCATCTTTTTCTAACACTGCGATTATCCGCCGCGATTACGGTATCACTGGTGATCTTGCTGGCCGGTTTCGGAATTTTCAATGTCCTGACCATGACGGTGCTTTCTAAGATGAAGGAGATCGCAATTCTTCGGTCAATGGGCTATCGACGTCGCGACATCAGTGCGATCTTTCTTTGGCAAGGAGGTATGATCGCCGCGGTCGGGTCATTGATTGGTTGCATCGCGGGGGCATTGCTTAGCTGGGGTGTCTCGAAAATACCGATTCATCTCCGTGGCTTGCTTTCGACAGACTATTTCGTCGTCGCGTGGGATTGGCGGCACTATGTCTGGGCCATATTGCTTGCGATGATCTCTGTCTTTATTGCCAGCTATGTGCCGGCTCGACGCGCAGCCCAACTCCCGCCCGTCGCGACCTTGCGTGGCTCGAGTGTATGAAGCTTGGCGCTTTTCTTAGTTGCCAGGATATTGAGCGCTACCTGGGCGAAGACGAATCGCGGGTCCACGCGTTGCGCGGAGTCTCGCTTGAGGTCGAGCCCGGAAGCGTTCACGCGGTAGTCGGCCCCTCCGGATGCGGGAAGAGCACGCTCTTATATATCCTCGGACTTTTGGATCATCCCGACGGCGGCTCTGTTATGCTTGAAGCCGAAGCGGTTTCACACTTGCCCGATGATGAACTTGCCCGCAGACGCAATGAATTCATCGGGTTTATCTTTCAGTTTCATTTCTTGATGGAGGATTTTACCGCCCAGGAAAATGTCATGATCCCGATGCGCCGCCTGGGCCGACTACCGGAAACAGCTATGCGCGATCGAGCGGCGGGGTTACTCGAGGCAGTTGGTCTTTCCGATAAACTTCAACGCGCCAGCCGCCATCTCTCGGGCGGTGAACAGCAGCGTGTCGCCATCGCGCGCGCCCTGGCCAACGACCCCCGCGTCGTCTTGGCCGACGAACCGACAGGAAACCTTGACACAAAAAATTCGCACCGCGCGTTTGAGCTTTTAAAAAACATTGTCCAACAAAACCAAATGGCGCTGCTCCTGGTGACGCACAACCCGGCGATCGCGGAAGCTTGCGATTGGATCCATGAAATGATGGATGGCCGCATCATTGCCAGTCATGCCCGTAGATCTGGATAGCACGAAAGATGTGGATTGCGCTGCTTGCAATTCCCCAGCGGCAAAGCCTGTCCGAAAGCATAAAGCAGAGTCACGCCTGCCGCCAGCATCGCTCCGGTGAGCGTGAGCTGATTGGGCGTG
>QHNB01000154.1 GCA_003217965.1 Verrucomicrobiota bacterium
CCACCTGCGGAACATCGCTCTGCAAAAAGAGCGCGCCACGATCAGGATCGAATCCGCAGGCGAGGAAATCGACTGCGACGCCCCGGCTGTTTTCACGCAATTGATCCGGATTCCGCACGCTGGTGAGCGCGTGGTAATTGGCGATGAAATAAAAGGCCTCGCTCTCACGCTGCAGCGCGATTGCGGGCCGAATCATCCCGAAATAATTACCAATATGGAGGACGCCGCTTGGCTGGATGCCGGAAAGAATGCGCATCTTAGTTGTAAATTAGAGGGAAGCAGAAAAACTTCGCATCCACAAAGAGTGGAATGGCGCGAAATTTGAATATCGAGAGATTCCTCGACTGCGCTCGGAATGACAATCTGGTATAGAGGAGGCCGCTTGGCTGGATCGCAGAAAGAATACGCATCTTAGTTCTCGATCAGAGAGAAGCAGAGGAATCTCACCTCTGCAACGAGCGGAACGGCGCGAAATCTAAATAGTGAGAGATTCGCTCGCTCGCTCGATCTTCGGCCAGCCCGCCTCTGTCGCGTCTTGATTTCGCTTTCCCGCGCCTCAACGGCGTGCGCGGCTCAGATCTATGTCAGCCGTGGTATTGTCCTCTTTTTTAAATGCGGCGGGGTGGAACACACAGCTTTAGGCCTGTGCGAGCCGGTCTGGGGTTTTCGGTCGGAATGACCGCGGGTATGGAGAACGCCACTTGGCCGGGTACGGGAAAAATGCGAAGCATTTCAAATCTTAGGTTTGTGATTTAATATCCAAAAGAATAAAAGCCGAGCGTAGGTGTGACGCGCCGCGCGTTTCAGGAGTATGGAAGAGGAACTTGATCAGCTCAAAAAAGAGGTGGCTCAGCTTCGTCGCGACTTGGATCACGTCTTGCGAGTAATCGGTCAGGAGGAGGAGTTGCCGGAGCAACCGCGCTCCCCCTTTTTGCTACTCGAAGCGGAAATGATTTCTATTCGACAAACGTCGGACAGAATACCGATGGTCATCAAAGCGAAAGAAGGATCCGCCTGCATTTATTTGAACGATGATGAGGCGCGTGCGCGGGGCATATTTCAGATCGACGACAAAGGCCGTGCGCGGCTCGAGATCTGGAACAAAAAACAGCAACTAGTGGTGTCGATCGGCGAGACGAACGAGGGCGGCGGCGAAATTTATGTAGCATCGGCTGACGGGAAGCCGCGTGCCGGTATGAAGGCGACTGAACTTGGCGGAATTGTCAGTGCGCAAAATTCCGCAGGCCAACCGAACGCGTTGCTGGTAGGAAAAGATGAGGGCGGTACGATCATTGTCGCCGATGCCAATGGTCGGCCGCTGGCGGAGATTACAACCAGCGATGAAAAGGGCGCGACGCTGGTGTTCTTCGATGACGAAGGCAAACCGAAAGCGATTCTGCCGGGTAAGCGCCTCTGGTAAGGCCGGGATCGGTTCGGGATTGATCCGACTCGCTGCTTAATGATGGTGGCCCATCACGCCGAGCATGGACAAGATCGGCCAAGCCATGCCGAGCAACGTAATTAGCCCGAAAAGCACCACTTCAGGGATGCAATCGCGGCTGGTTTCGGGACAGAAAGCACCGGCGGAGAGCTGCCGCAAGGTGCGGAGCTCTGAAAGGACGTCGTGGGCGATCCCAGGTGGCTGTTTTGCAATGGAAGGCGATTTTGGCCGCGCGACCTCGCTCAAAGGGAAAATTTGCCGGCCTGGCAATGTATTCGACTCTGTCTCTGCGACGGGCGGGAAGCTGTAGAGCGCGTTCTTTGCCGGCTGTTCAATGTTTTGGCTCAGGATGCCGGGCGCGATACCGTGAGTGACGGGGTCGTGTCGAGATTGGAAGCCACAGTCACGCAACCAGTCGGGGTGCGGCTGTGCAGCTGAGCGCGTCGGGGGCGTTTTCATTTCAAATCAGCCTAGAACACAGCGATTCTTATGCCGTTCTCAGGATTTCTCACGCGCCGCGCCTCGAAATGCAGAAATTTGGGGCATTTACGCGATTAGGTCAGCCGCAATGGTCATTTTGGTCGCCGGTCCGACTTGCAAGACTCTCTGACGGCCGGCCTCGGTTCACAGATCGATATGCCGAGTCCTCGAACTCGTCTGCGCAAATGAGAGATCCCTCGCTTTCGTTCAGAACGATCTATTCTTAACGAGGTGGGTGCCTTTTGACGCGGGAAATCGCTGGCAAACTGCATCACTTGCAATTAGAAAACACTCCGAATGCCCGCCCGCCCCAAGCCCGTTTCAGTCGTAACCGGTGGCGCGGGATTTCTCGGGTCGCATTTGAGCGATCGTTTGCTCGCAGAAGGCCACCGCGTCATTGCCATCGATAATCTGATCACTGGCAATCAAGCCAACATCGGGCATCTGGCCGGCAGTCCAGACTACCATTTCATTCAGCACAACGTCTCTAATTTCATTTTTTTGCCCGATTCGAAAATCGATTTCGTTTTCCATTTCGCATCGCCGGCAAGTCCGATTGATTATCTCGAACTGCCCATCCCGACGCTGAAAGTCGGAGCGCTTGGCACTCATAACGCGCTCGGCCTCGCCAAACATAAGGAAGCGACATTCATTCTCGCGTCGACCAGTGAATGTTACGGCGATCCGCTCGTACACCCGCAGACGGAAGATTACTGGGGCAATGTGAACCCGATCGGGCCGCGCGGCGTTTACGATGAAGCCAAGCGTTTCGCCGAGGCGATGACGATGGCCTATCACCGCTTCCACAATCTCGATACCAAAATTGTGCGCATCTTTAATACTTACGGGCCCCGCATGCGTTTGCGCGACGGCCGCGTGGTGCCGGCAATCATTGGCCAAGCGCTTACGGGCAAGCCACTAACGATTTTTGGGGACGGCACTCAGACTCGGTCGTTCTGTTACGTGAGCGATTTGATTGACGGAATATTCCGGCTGGCGATAAGCGATTTTCACGAACCGGTGAACCTGGGCAACCCGTGCGAAATGACGATTCAGCAATTCGCAGAAGAGATCCGGCGGATGACCGGCACCAAATCTTCGATCGAATACAAACCATTGCCGGTAGACGATCCAAAAGTGCGGCAGCCGGATATCACTCGGGCGAGAAAAGTGCTCGGCTGGGAACCGAAAGTGGACTTCGACGAAGGAATTCGCAGAACGATCGAGTACTTCAAGGAGCATATTGACTTGGTGAATGGAGCGACGAAATGAAGGGAATCATCATGGCCATGGCTCTGGTCGGCGGCTCGATCTCCGCCTTCGCCCAAACGCGGGATTTTCAACTGCTCAAAATTGCTCCCAACTTCATTTCATCGCCACAGTTCGCGTACACTGGAGCGGAACAACATACTGCTGATTTACGTGAGCGCTGGCTGGAAGTCGAGGTGACGTTGGCGGCCACGCCGGAGCTCTCCGACGAGCTGACGGTGAAATATTTCATTCTGTTCAATGGCAGACTGCTCACAGGCGAAGTCACCCACACCAATATTCCGGCTGGTCGTGAAAATCGCTCCGTCATTTATGTCACACCCAAAACCCTGCAGCGTTTAATGCCGGGGCGGACGGTCACCAATGCGGCGCTGCAAAATATTACCGTTCAACTTTTGCAGCGCGGTGTGATCAAGGACGAGTTGAGTCTAACGCGGGCGCCGGCGCAATGGTAC
>QHNB01000155.1 GCA_003217965.1 Verrucomicrobiota bacterium
AAAGAATTACGATGGCGAGTACGTTTGCGCTGCGATCACACAGTCCGGAGACGGCTCGAAACACTGTCTCATCTTGAACTGAGTGGGAGAACGTCGGGCACGGCGATGGGCCGGCGCGCTCGTCAGCCGTACGTTCTGAGGACTTCGTGCACGCCTTCGACAGCCGTTCCGCCTTCACCGACTGCAGCGGCACATCGTTTCACTGAGCCCGAGCGCACATCGCCCGCGGCGAAGATGCCAGGCCGACTCGTCTCCAGCGGACCGGGTGTGCGGCTCGCGCCCTTCCATGCAGGCGCGTTGGCTACCGCCTGGCCGGTTTTAATAAACCCCTTTTCGTCCCGTTCAATCTCAGCAGGTAGCCAGTCGGTGCACGGTTTTGCGCCGATCATGGAAAAGACGGCTCCCGTTTGCACTGTTCGCCGTTCGCGCGTCTGCGTGTTTTCCAGCTCCACGGCTTCGAGAACTTTGCCGCCCATCATTTTACGGATCTCGGTGTGCGGTAAAATTTCGATGTTCGGCTTGCCCTCGACGCGGCGCGAGAGATAGCTTGACATGCTCTTGGCCAGGCCGTCGCCGCGGATGATCAGCAACACTTTCGCCGTGCTCTCAGAGAGAAACATCGCCGCTTGCCCGGCTGCGTTGCCGCCGCCAGCGACGATCACGGTCGAGCCACGGCAGATCCGGCTTTCCCGAGCAGTCGCCGCGTAGTAAACGCCCGAGCCCTCAAAGTCTTCGCGACCCGACGCATCCAGACGACGGTAATCCGCGCCGGTAGCGATGATAACGGACTTGGCGCACAGGATCGCATTGCAGCCCTCGGCTTGTAGTCTCGCGCGGTACTCGCCCTCGGTGAGCGCGAGCGTGAGCGCCTGCGATGGCATGGAAAACTTCGCGCCGAAACGATAGGCCTGAAGCTGCGCGCTATGAGTCAGCTCGCCGCCGCTGATGCCGGTGGGAAACCCGAAAAAGTTCTCGATCAACGAAGACGATCCGGCTTGTCCGCCCGGCGCATAGCTTTCTAAAACGATCGTCTTTAGTCCTTCGGAGGCGGCATAAACAGCGGCGGCCAGACCGGCTGGCCCCGCCCCAACGATGGCGAGATCGCAGAACACTTCGCTCTCATCCTCACCCGCGGGCGTCCGGAGCAATCCGGCGACACGCGCGACTTCTCGCAGCGACGGGCGTCGCAGCGGCATACCGTTGGCCGTGATCAGCGCCGGCAGGTCACCACTTGACAGGTGCAAGCGGTCGCAGAGAGCCCGCCCATCGTCAGTTTCAGAAGCAATCAAGCGGTGGGGGATATGATTTTTGTCGAGAAAATCGTCGAGCTGGTGGCCTTCACGCGAGCCATCCCGCGTAACGATGCGCAGACCGGCAAACTCCTTGTCCCGCTCCAGTCTGCGTCGCCGCATGATGAAAGCGCGCACAATCAGTTCGCTCACACCCGGGAGTTCCGCGAGCGCCTGCCGCAGCCGTTCGGCGGGCACTTGCAAAATCTCGCTTTCGGCGGCTTTCCCTCGCGCGCTTGCCAGTGCCGCTGTGCCCATGAGCATTCCCACATCGCCGCTAAAAGCGCGCTCGCCGGCTATTGCGAGGATTTGCTCCTGCTCGTCCCGCGGCTCAAATACTTCCACCTCGCCGCGCAAGACAACGGTCAGGGGGAGATCGCGCTGACCAGCTTTGTAGATCAGTTCGCCGCGCCGCACGACGCGGCGGGTGCCGAGCGGCTCCAACATGGCGAGCTGTCTGTCATCCAGTTTTGCATGGGCGACGCTCTCGGTGTCTCGATAGAACTGCTCATCTTTCTCGTCGTCGGTCATCGTAGGTTGTAGGGTATTCATACGACCTTCGCGCAGAAATCGCAGCCTTTCCACGGGTCCTCTTTCAAAACGTGGCGTCATTCCAATGCAAGTCGAGGCGGAGCAAAACCAGTTGCATTGGTGGATCTGTTTTCATTTCGAGTTGTGTGTTTTGGTTGATGACTTTGTTCCTCATGAAGGACGGGCATGTTCAAAGATTTCGACAAATTCCCGGTAACGCCGGGCGATTTCTGCTCCAGCAGCGTCGCGCGAAGTCTTTTTGGAAAGAAAGTTGACGAGCGGATCCCAAAAAACAGTTCGGCCGACAGCGAAATCGATGAAGCCTTTGACGCCAGCCGCCGCCCTCAACCCATGCCAGCCGAACATTTTTGTGACAAACGAGCCGCGATGGTCGAACGGCAGGATGTAAAGAGGTTGGTCGTAACCGAGTGTCTTCATTTCGCTTCCTTCAATCTCCGGTAATGCCGGATCAACTGTTGGCTTGGTTGTCTCATACTACATTTCCTCGAGGGGCTTGCCTTTCGTCTCACCAACAAGCCTCACGACAAAGAAAATGGAAACGGCCGCGAACAGCGTATAAAGGCCATAGGCACCACCGAGCCCGAATGCGGCCAGAAGGATCGGGAATGTCATCGTAATCGCGAAGTTCGACATCCATTGGACAAAACCGCTGACGGAAAGGGCGGCGCCGCGGAATTGGTTCTGGAACATTTCGCCAAGCATCACCCACATGACCGGGCCCCAGGAAACTCCGAAGCAAAAGATATATGCGTTGGCCGCAATTAATGCGGAAAGCGCCGCGGAACCGGTGAGCTCGAGCTTGCCATTTGCGTCCAAGGCAGAGGAACCAAAGATGCAGGCGAGAGCGCCGAGAGTGAACGTCATCCCGACGGAACCGAAAATCAGAAGTGGCTTGCGGCCCAATTTATCCACTAGCGCGATTGCCACGAAGGTCGAGCCGATGTTGACCGCACCACTGATCACGTTTTGAAAAAGCGCGTTGCTCTCTGACAAGCCAGCTGCTCGCCACAGAACTTCTCCGTAATAAAAAACCACGTTGATACCGACGAGTTGCTGAAATGCCGCCAGGCCAATGCCCACCCAAAGAATCGGACGAATTTTTTTGATGACTGGATCGTAGAGATCGATCATGCGCGGCTTGTGGCCGGTCCTCAACGTCTCCTGAATCTTGCGAACTTTCTTGCTTGGATGGGGATGGCCTAACCGCTCGAGGACGGTGCGAGCGGTTTCGGCCCGGTTCGCGGCTACCAGATAACGAGGGGATTCGGGAATGAAAAGCAGACCGAGAAAGAAAACCGCCGCGGGAATAATCTCAGCCCAGAACATCCATTGCCAGGCTTGGAACCCAAACCAGAACGGATTTCCCGCCGTACCAGCTGCGCCGGCGAAGAGGTAGTTACTGAGAAAAGCAAAGAACAATCCCAGAACGATGGCGAGCTGCTGCAAAGATGAGAGGCGCCCACGAACTGCTGAGGGCGCGATTTCGCTGATGTAAGCCGGGCACACAATGCTGGCCGCGCCGACCGCAAGGCCGCCCATTACCCGGTACAAAATGAATTCAAGTGACCCGTGCGCAATGCCAGAACCCCACGAGCCCCAGACGAAAAAGATGGCGGTGACGATGAGGATAGAGCGGCGTCCGACGAATGAAAAGCCCTGTTGAGAGAATCGACCGTCCCATTGATGACACCGCTGTCGAAACCAAAAAGAAATCCACCAAGCGCCGCTACCAGGGATATTCCGAGAATATAAAAATGATTGCGGGTGGCGTTATCTTGCGGAGCACGTGCCGGGAAGTGGTGCATCGGTTAGAACCTCTTTAGTGATTCATTCAGAAATTAACGGCGATACGGCAGCCGAGGACGAGCAATGACCAACGCGTTCATGATTAGTTTTTCCGTTGGTTAAGCAGCTCCTTCACTGCGCCACGCATTCGTTGCATCAGTTTGAGATCTGCGATTTCTGGGATCGACTCAGTCGGTCACGTGATGCGTGTCGTCCCAAAACCGGATCACGGGCTGGGACAGGTTATGTTCATAGCCAAGCGCGCTTAGACTCGCCGTGTTCAACAGAAAAAGTCTTCCACTGGCGGGTTCGAGTCCAATCCAGCGGGCAGCAAGCATTCGCAAGAAATGGCCGCTAGAAAAAATCAGGACATCGCCTTCGATCGCGCGTACGCGACTCACAACCTGGTCGGCCCTGGCAGCAACTTGGTCCGGTGATTCCCCGCCGGGGCAGCCATCGCGGAACAATTGCCAGCCTGGACGCATTGCGTGAATTTCCGCCGTTCGAAGTCCTTCGTACTTGCCGTAGTCCCACTCAACTAGATTGCGATCGACTTCGGCTACGGCGGCGAAACCGGCCAGTTCACAGGTGCGAGTGGCGCGCTGCGATGGGCTAGTGAAGACCTTTGCTAAGGTTAATCCGGCGAGACGTTTTCCAAGAAGACGTGCGTTACGTTCGCCTCGCTCAGTCAAGGGCAGGTCGGTAATACCTGTATGCTGGCCCGTGCGGCTCCAGGCCGTTTCGCCGTGTCGCGCAAGATAAAGCACCGGAAGAACATCACTGATGTGTGGCTCGGATAACATGCCAACATTCTCTGGCGATTGCCCAATCTTCCTGCGGTGGAATGGAAAAGATCATCATCGCAATCGCGATGGAGCATGCTCGCCTCTAACAGCGCGAGAGAGTGTTACGGTGGCGTTTCGTAAGGCGGCTCGCCCGTCGCGATCGGGGTCGTTTGCGCCGGCGGATTGATCCAATTGAAAACAAAAGCAGCGATGGCAGCAGCGACAAACGTGGCCAGCAGATAAATCCAGAGATTACTCCAGCTCGAGACACCCAGGATTGAAATCCCGATCGCGACGGCGGGATTGAAGACGCCGCCAGAAATATCGCCGACAGCGAAGGCGCCGGTCATCACCGTCATCCCAATTGCCAGGCCATAGAAGGAATTGCCTGAGGTCCCTTCGGCGGTCGCCGAGTTAAGCACGACGTAGGCCAACGCAAAGGTGAACAAAAATTCCGCTAGCAGCGCCGCTCCGATCTTTGGGGTAATTGGTGTCACAACAATTCCGGCCCGGAGAAACTTCACTGCCGCTGCGGCCAGTGCAGCCGCGATGAGCTGCGAGATGATGTAGGGTAGGACATCGGCGGTATTGACGCGGCCGCGCATCCAGATAGCGAGAGTCACCGCTGGGTTATAGTGTGCGCCAGAAATGTGGCCACCGGCATAGACCATGACCATGAGTGCCGCTCCGATAGCCAGTGGGGCAATGACTCCTGCGCCAGCCCCGATGCTGGTACAGCCAATCGTAAAAACGAGGAAAAACGTACCGATGAATTCCGCGACATATTTGTTCATAGCTAGTTAACGCTGAGACGCCGGTTGTATGATGGTGTCAAATCGAAGCCACACTTGCATTTGGCATCTCTTTTCTAAGTAAATTTGAATCTCGCGGCCAAGTACCTTTTGCCAATAGATGTGATTCGCATCACCGTGAAGGCCGTCTCAGCGCTAAACGAACGATCCACGTTTTCCCCGAGTCAGAGCTTCCGCGCGGACAAAGTTTGTGGAAGAACAATCGCGCCACGTGCCCTTGCCGGTCTCACTTTGGCGCGGCCCCTTTGGCGCTGGATTATTCTGTTCTGGGATGCCTGTCGATTCGGCCACGCCGACGAAGGGTTTTAGCTGAGTGGAAGGTCGAGCAAATCACTCGCTTTCTTACCGTTAGTGCAACGGGCGGTACCGGTATTGCTTTGTTTTATTCCGCTAAGCCTGTAAAATAGCGACCCTTATGGCGGACGCAGCGAACAAATATCCGGAGAACGCGCCGGGAAAATTCTACGTCGATGACCAGTGCATCGATTGCGATTTATGCCGGGAAACTGCGCCGGCTAACTTTAAACGCAACGACGATGGCGGTCACTCTTACGTCTATAAGCAACCCGAGATGCCAGAAGAGGAAGCCGCTTGTAAGGAAGCGATGGAAGGCTGCCCGGTCGAAGCGATCGGCAACGATGGTGGATAAACTGTAGCCGCCTCGCTCTGTCGAGGCGCCCGTTGTAGCTGCCGCGTGCCTGCTCGCGAATATTTTAGGAGTTCCCAGCGGCAGACCAGCCGTAAGCTTAGAAAATGACCTGCAAGCGAAGCAACACTTCGTTGAACTGATCATCTCCGAATTGGGGATGCGCCTCGCGAAAATCCGACCACGTGTGCACGTAATTCGCCATCACTTTGATGCCGTCGCCATGGATGTAGTAATTCAATCCGCCGGTGATGGAATGAATTCCATCGTTGCCAAATTGCCCTGGATTTAAGGCCTCCCATTTCACGACTGCCTGCAGTTTCTTGGGGATGAGGAAATAGCTGCCTTGGATGTAC
>QHNB01000010.1 GCA_003217965.1 Verrucomicrobiota bacterium
TGAGCGGATGGTGCGCGAAATATTTGCTACTGCTCGCGAGAAACGGCGTGAAGGGTTCATGCCATTTCTATTTATCGATGAAGCCGAAAGTATTCTTGGGACCCGCCGCGCCTCGCGCTATTCGAGCATCTTATCGACACTCGTTCCGATGTTTTGTTCGGAGATGGACGGGATCGATTCCCTCAACGATGTCGTAATCATTCTGGCATCGAACCGGGCCGATTTGATTGATCCGGCAATCCTGCGGCCGGGGCGCATTGACCGAAAAATCAAAGTGAATCGCCCGAACAAGGAAGCGACACGGGAGATTTACCGCATTTATCTGACCAACGATCTGCCGTATGACGGCGCACTGGCGAAAGAGGCGGAGAACATTGGCGCCGCGATCGAGAAATTGATTGATCGCTTCGTTACCTGGCAATTTGCCCGGCGCGATGAAAACAAATTCCTGGAAGTGACGCTTCGCAGCGGACGGAAGGAGATGCTCTATCGCGCGGATCTGCTCAGCGGCGCCATAATCGCATCGGTGGTGGAGCGGGCGAAAGCGATGGCAATCAAGCGGGCGATCGCAAATGCCGGCAAAGAGAATTCGCCGGGATTGCCGGAAGGAATTACCGAGCAGGATTTGCAAGCATCCTTCAATGCGGAGTACATCGAGAATGATATTTTCCCGCCATCCGACATCACCGAAGATTGGCTGAAGCTCGTCGACTATGATTCCGACAACGTCGTCAAGATCGCGCCGTTTCGTCCGCTAAACGCAGATCGGCCTTCGCCAATCGGTGGCGTGATTTGATCTTTTACGTGTGCGCTGACAGCTAGCATCGCACTGTGAAATCGCTCGCACACGTTTTTATAATCGCCATTCTAGTTGACTGCGCTGGTGCGCAAACGCCGGCGCAACGGCCCCCGAACGTTTCGAACAAGGCCCTGATCACAAAGCAAACTCCCGTCATGGTGAATCAAAAGAGCGGAGATCCGGCCGTTTTGCGAAAGCTCGCCGACGATTACTACACATGGCGGAATGAGAATTACCCGGTTCGCAGCAGCGAGGCGGGGCTGCACACTTGGGATAATCGGCTGACCGACTATTCGGCCGGAAAGGTGGCCGAGCGTGCCGCGCACGTCCGCCGCTTGCTTGATCAAGTCCGCGCCATGAAAACCGAGAGCTGGGCCAAAGACGACCGCATTGATTGGATCTTGTTTCGTTCACAACTGGAAGAAGTCGAGTTCGGGGATCGTGTCTTGAAATTCGAGATGACCAATCCGCTCGTTTACGTGAGCGAGTGCAGCAACAGCATCTTTTCGCTGCTGAAAAAAGAATACGACACGCCCCGCAATCGTGCGCTCTTCGCGACCGCGCGAATGAAAGCAATGCCCGCCATGATCGCGCAAGGCGCACAGAATTTGCACAAACCAGTGAAGCTTTACGCGCAGCTCGCGATTCAATCGGCGCGTTCAATTGATCCGCTGTTTAAGGAGAGCATGAATCCCTTGACCAAGGACTTGTCGGATTCCGAACGGGGCGATTTCGAAAAGGCACGTGACGAAGCACTCAGTGCCATTCACGGCTTTGCCGACCAATTGGAAAAGCGTTTGCCGCAGATGATTGACTTCGCCCCCATGGGCGAAGCCAATTATAATTATTATCTCAAGCACATTTTGCTTCTCCCGCTCGATGCCGTGCAGGTGGAAATGCTCGGGCGCGTCGAACTGGCCCGTTATCATGCTCTGGAAGCACTGCTGCCCGATCCGTCTATGGCCGATCCCAATCCGGCACGAAGCAAAAACATTCCGCCGGACCAAGAATCATTCCTCAAAGCCTACGAGAGCCGGGAGCAGGAGATGATCGATTTTCTGAAATTGCATCAGCTCATCACGTTGCCAGATTATCTCGGCCCGTTTCAGATCCGGCAGCTGCCAGAAGCGTTCAAGCCAACCAGCCCCGGTGGCTTCATGAATCCGCCTGGTGTTTACGACAAAGATCCAGCAGGGTTTTATTTCATCCCAACCTACAACCCGGCATCGAAGAATTTTTATATCCGTGCTGCGATCGAAGATCCGCGACCGATTCTGGGCCATGAGGGAATCCCAGGACATTTCTTGCAGCTTTCGATTGCAAATCATTTACCGGACGAGATTCGCCGGCAGAACCAGAATGGCGTCTTTGTGGAAGGCTGGGCGCTTTATGGCGAGGAAATGCTGATGCGAACGGGGTTGTACCCGGAAGGATCGGCCGCCCAGGGACAAATTCTGCGGCTCTCCCGCTACCGGGCGGCCCGCATCGGCGTGGACGTGAACCTGCAAACAGGCCGCTGGAGCTTCGAGCAAGCGGTGAAATATTTTATGGAAGCGGGTGGTCTTGACCGCGAAGCGGCTGAAGGAGAAGCCGCGGGAGCGGCTGCAACTCCGACGCAAAAAATTTGGTACATCACGGGCAAATGGCAGATCATGAATCTGCTCGGAAAGTACCATGACAAACAAGGTGCGAATTTCCGGCTCGGCCAGTTCCATGACGATCTGATCAAGAACGGGAGTCTGCCAATTTCGATTATTGAATGGATTCTGCTCGATGATCCATCGTCCCTCGAAGCGGCACTGAAATAGGGCGAAGCGCCGGGAAATTTCGGCAAGTGTCGCAAGGACGCGCAGCGTGTATATCGTACCCCAGCAATGAAACGCATCTTTGGGTTGGAGACAGAGTACGGGATTACGGTGCGAGAAGCGGAGGCGGTGGACGTCGTTGCCGAATCTATCGCGCTCGTCCGCAGCTATACAGAGCATGGCGCCCATATGAAATGGGACTACGAGCATGAAGACCCTCACCGCGACGCGCGCGGCTTTCGAGCAAAAGCATTGCGACAGGACACCGACGAATCGGCCTATTATGAGGTGGACAAGAACCGCGCTCTTAGCTTCGTCGAGATCAAGAGTGACCTTGTCCTCTCAAACGGCGCGCGCTTTTATAACGATCATGCCCATCCGGAATATTCCACGCCCGAATGCACGACTCTGCGCGAGATGGTCGCGCAGGACAAAGCAGGAGAACGGATTTTGGCGGAGTGTGCACGGCGCCGAAACGGGCATTTGCCCGAAGAGCGAGAAGTCATCCTTTACAAAAACAACACCGATTTTGTCGGCCATAGTTACGGCTGCCATGATAATTATTTAATGCGGCGCGATGTCCCGTGGGATCGGATCGTGGCGGGGGCGTTGCCGTTTTTAATCACGCGGCAGATTTTCGCTGGCGCGGGCAAGATGGGCGTCGAGGCGGAAAGCGCGATCAGCCAACCCGGTGTCTTTCAAATTTCGCAACGAGCCGATTTTTTCACGGTGGTGGTGAGTATCGACACGATGAACCGCCGTCCTCTCGTCAACACCCGGGATGAGCCGCACGCGGACGCGAGCAAGTATCGACGTTTTCATGTCATCGTCGGCGATTCGAACATGAGCGAGTGGGCGACGGCGATGAAAATTGGAACGACAGCTTTGGTCCTGGACTTGATCGAGCGCGGAGAGGCGCCGCAGCTTGAGATTGCACAGCCGATCGATGCCACAAAGTCGATCAGTCGAGACCAGAACCATGATTGGATCATCGAACTGCGCGATGGTCGCAAGATTTCTGCGATCGACGTGCAGCGCCTTTACCTTGAAGCTGCAGCCAAGGCCGGCCGGAATGACGGCGAAGATCGTGCCTGGGTCCTGCAGGAATGGGAGGACGTCTTGAATGATCTTGAGCGCGACGTCGCACTCTGTCGCGATCGAATCGACTGGGTGGCCAAGAAAATTCTGCTCGCCGCCCTTCAAGAGGAAGAGAAGATCGCCTGGTCCGATCCCTGGCTTCAGTCAATCGACTTGGAGTATCACAACCTCGATCTTGAGACCGGCTTGTATTATGAGCTGGTGCGCCAGGGCGCGATGCGACGAGTCGTAAGCGAAGATGATATTCGAAACGCCATTTTTTCTCCGCCGAAAACGACGCGAGCATTTTTCCGTGGCCGGTCCGTTGCCCGCTTTAACGACCAAATCGAGTCGATCCAATGGGACGAGGTTGTTTTCACGAACAGCAGTCAATCAGAGCGCATCGCGCTACCTGAACCGGTCGTGGACGATCGGCTGGAGCAGCTAAATGCCGCCGTCCGGTGTAGCGCTGACTTCGGAACCTTCGCCAAAGCCTTGAATCGGTTTTAGGTCGGATTTACTCTGCCTGGGGACAGGGTCGGCGGCATCCATGGCGGAGGCGAGCTACGTTTACACGGTAGGAATTAATTGCGAAGGAACGCGAAGTGATCTTCGCAATCGTCACGAAGCTTCGAGGGAATAAATATGAGGGGTCATCGCTTTCATCTTAACCGATTGGCGCGGACGTCTGCCGCCGCCATCCTAACACTGTTCATCTTAGCGGGCGGGGCGCTCCAAGCACAAGCCCCAAGCTTCACGCAAATTATCGTCTTTGGCGACAGTCTTTCAGATGATGGAAACATTGCGCACCGCGTCCGGGACACATTTGGCTTTAGTTACCCGAGCAGTAACCCTCAATTTAACTACAGTGACTATCGTTTTACGGACGACACTAATACCGACCCAGCTGCGACGCTCTATCGCGGGCTGTGGCACGAGCAGTTAGCAAAGCAGTTTTTGAAGGTGGGTGTGGCAACCAATAGCCTAGACGGTGGAACCGACTTCGCTTTCGGTGGCGCAACGACCAAAGATGGCACCCAGGAGCGAACGATTATCAATAATCCATTTCCGTTCGCTGGTGGCAACTTCACCATCACCATCGATAACATAGGCAAGCAGGTCGCCGATTATTTGGCCAGCCACATTCCCGATCCCAATGCCTTATACATCATCTGGGGCGGTGGTAATGATTTGTTCGACGATCAAAGCATGACCAATGTCGTCAACACCGCCAATCGCGTCGGGGTATTGATTCAGCGCCTGGCCACGGCCGGTGCGCGGAATTTTCTTGTCCCAAATGTGCCGCCTTTAGGGGCCGTCCCAAATTCCTTTGGCGATCCTAATCGAGTGGCCTCGCTCAATCTCGATTCCGCGATCTATCGTAACGATCTCAATTCGGTGATCGCTTCGACGAAGAGCGCGCTCGCTTCCAGCGGCATCGCCATCCAGGTTTTCACGTTCGACGTCTGGCTGGATGTGATTCGTGTCTTGGGTCAGCCGTCTAAATACGGCTTCGTCAACGTGACCGACCCGGCCCAGGGTAATTCCTCCGTCAATCCGGACCAGTATCTCTTTTGGGATGATATTCATCCAACGACGGCCGGTCATCATCAACTGGCGAGCGAAGCGAACCGCCTCCTGAGCGGCGAGATCGGACCCCTCGGAGAAGCCGCCAATATCTCGACGCGGGGTGTGGCCGGCACTGGCGATAATGTGTTGATTGGCGGTTTTATTATCACCGGATCGGATTCGAAAAAGGTCTTGGTGCGTGCGATTGGCCCATCGCTCGCGAGCGCTAGGATCTCGGGTGTGCTCGCTGATCCGACGGTGACGGTTTACGATAGTAATCATGAGATTGTCGCCACTAACGACAATTGGAAGTCGAATCAACAAGCCGAAATACAAGCGACTGGACTGGCCCCGCAAAACGATCTCGAATCTGCCGTGATCGTTAGTCTGCCACCCGGTCCCTATACTGCCATCGTGAGCGGGAATAACGGTGGCACCGGGGTGGCTTTGGCGGAAGTTTACGATTTAGATCCAGGCGCGAACTCAACCTTGTACAATGTGAGCACACGAGGTTTTGTCGGCACTGGTGATAACGTATTGATCGGCGGATTGAGTATTAACAGCGGGGAACCGCCAGTTGTCGTTCTTCGCGCCATCGGCCCGAGCCTTAGCGCGGCTGGTATCGTCACTGCGTTGCAGGATCCGGTTATTCAATTGTTTGACGTAAACGGTGCGCTGATTGCCCAGAATGACAACTGGCACGACGCCACTCCGACCGCGATTAAGGCAACTCTTCTCCCGCCGACGGACGATCGGGAAGCGGTGATTGTCGCGTCGCTCGATCCTGGTAATTACACGGCAATCGTCAGCGGTAAGAACGGTACTACGGGTATTGCGTTAGTGGAAGCCTATCGTCTTCAATAATCGAAGTTAAGACCAGGTGATTAGCCGCAGTTCGTGATTCTGCTGCAGATGCGGATGAGTCGATACGTCTCGAATGCTGAAACCATAGGCACCAGATTCGCTTGCTGGAACTGAACCGCGGTAGTCGTAACTGCCGTCGCCATTCTGACTGGCTTGATTGAGCGTCGCGGTCGCTGGGTTTTTGATTCCGCCGTTTTCCGCTTCGCCGTGATAGACTTCAACTCGGACGTGTTGCGGATCGACTGATCCGAGATGGACGCGTGCGCTCACCTGAAGCGATTCTCCCACGGGGATGCTTTGGCGATCTTCATTGCCGACGTGCACGTCATCGATACGCACCTGCGACCAGTCTTTGCGCATACGTGTCTTCCATTCACTTAGACGACTAGCGGCGACGCAGTTATCGGCCAGAAACTCGCGATGCGCGTGCGCGGCCGGCGCGTAAAGTCGCTCGGTGTATTCTTTAACCATTCGGTGAGTGTTAAACACCGGTGTAACGCTGCGGATGGATTCCCGCATGAGCTGCAACCAGGCTAGGGGAAGCTTGCCATCAGGCTTGGCATAGTAGAGGGGGATGATCTGATTCTCGAGCAACTGATAGAGGCTCGAGGAGTCAACTTCATTTTGGAAATCGATGGCGCCGTCTCTAATCTCGGCTCCGATGGCCCAGCCGTTATTACCGTTGTAACTCTCGCCCCACCAACCATCCAGCACACTGAGGTTAAGCCCACCATTGGGTGGGGTTTTCATGCCGCTGGTGCCGCTGGCTTCGAGTGGGCGCAACGGATTATTCAGCCAGAGATCAACTCCTTGGACCAGACGCCGCGCGATGTAGGTGTCGTAGTCTTCAACGAAGACAATGCGATTGTGAAAACCCGATTCACGCGAGAATTTGTAAACTTCCTGAATGAGCGCTTTGCCACCTTCATCTCGCGGATGCGCTTTACCAGCAAATATGAATTGGACCGGACGAGTTGTGTCGTTGAGCAGCCCTTCCAGCCGCTCTTTATCGGTAAACAGGAGCGCGCCACGCTTATAGGTGGCAAAGCGTCGGGCGAAACCGATGGTCAGGATTTCAGGATCAAGTAAGCGATTAGCTGCGCGCACTGCCTCTGGCGATTCGCCAAGCCGTTCGCGTTGGGCGTGGACGCGTTCGCGCACGAACTGCACCAGCCGCAGCTTCAATTTTTGGTGGGTATCCCACAAGACCGCATCCGGAATATCAATAACGCGACGCCAAAAATCTTCATCGGTCAGGTTCTCTTCCCAATTTCCGAGATACTTGTCATAGAGGGCGGAGAACTCCGGCGCCATCCAGGTTTTAGTATGCACGCCATTGGTCACGCTGGTGATCGGGACTTCGTGCTGGGGCACGCCCGTCCATACGTCTTTCCACAACCCGCGGCTCACTTCGCCGTGGAATTTGCTCACGCCGTTGGCATGACGACTCAAACGCAGGGCGAGAATGGTCATGCTAAAGGGATCGTTCGGATTTACTCGCGTTTGACCGAAGGTGAAAAGTTCGTCGAACGGAATACCGAGCTCGACTGCGAAATCAGTGAAATATTTTCGCATCATCTCGCGAGGGAAAGAATCGTTTCCGGCCGGGACTGGTGTGTGGGTGGTGAATACATTGGCCGAGGCCGCCACTTGCACGGCAGCGTAGAAATCCAGCTTCTTCTCCGTGATCAGCAGCCGGATGCGCTCGAGGGCGAGGAAGGCTGAGTGCCCTTCGTTCATATGAAATACTTCCGGATCGAGCCCAAGAGCGTTGAGGACATGCACGCCACCAATTCCCAGAAGCATTTCCTGCCGCATTCGCATCTCGAGATCGCCACCGTAAAGTTCCGCCGTAATGAGACGGTCCTCACTATTATTCTCAGGCACGTCGGTGTCGAGCAGGTAGAGACTGACGCGGCCCACCAGCAATTGCCAAACTTTGGCATAAACGTCGCGGTCTAAAATCCGAACGGAAACGAGCAAGCGGTGTTCGCCTTGTCGGACCTCCCGGATGGGAAGGTGATGAAAATTTTGGTTGAGATTAATGGCGTGTTGTAGGCCATCCTTGTCGATCTCTTGTTTGAAATAGCCGTGCCGATAAAGCAGTCCGACCGCAACGAAGTTGATGTCGAGGTCGCTGGCCGATTTGCAATGATCGCCGGCTAGAATGCCCAGACCACCGGAGTAGTTAGGAATCGATTCATGGAATCCAAATTCCGCAGAAAAATATGCGACCGGCTTCTGCAAGACAGAGCCGGGCCCGGTCTTTCCGTAGGTATCTTTGGGCGCTAAATATTCTTTGAAAGCGTCATAAACCTGCTTCAGCTCACGAAGGAAATTTTTGTCTTGCGCGACCTCTTCGAGCCGGACCTGGCGTGAGAGCTGGAGCATGCGCATGGGATTGTGATTGGTCCGATTCCAAAGCTCAGTATCAAGGTGGCGGAAGAGGCGGCGGGCGGATGGTTCCCAGGTCCACCAAAGATTAAAGCTTATTTCGCGAAGCGGCTCGAGTACCGTCGGAAGAGTCGGAATGACATTGTAAGTGACAAAGTTCGGCATAGCAGGAGAAGCCAAGGCGATCGGGATATTGTCAGGAAAATTTCAAATCTGGCAATGCAACGGAGCGGGTTATATGCCGCGCACTGGTTGACGCCGCAGAGCAAGTCCGAGGAGAAAACCGGTCACCAGGCCCCCGAGATGAGCGGACATACTGACGTTTGGAGTCATGAGATCGAAAGCAATTTGCATTGCCACAATAACAATGACGTTTCGCAATCGCTGCTGTGCCAGCGGCGCGTTCCGGTTAAGCAGAAGAAATCCTCCCCATGCGCCGACGATGCCCATGACACAGCCCGAGGCTCCGACGAGTTCCAGCGGCGGGAGCAGGTGCAATTTTGCTAACAAAATCACGCTGATGCTCGACCCGAGGCCGGAGAGAAGGTAGCAAAGCGCAAACGCGATAGCGCCGATTTGACGTTCCAGCGGCGGTCCGAGCACGAGCAGCGCGAACATGTTGAAAGCGAGATGAACCGTCCCGTAATGCAGGAATAACGCGGTGAAAAGTCTCCAGTGCTGATGTGCATAGAGGACGGAGATCGTATCGAGCTCTCCCAAGCGATATAGGGTGAGAGGATTTTCCGGCCCGCCGAAAAGGATTTCCATGAGAAAAACCGCTACGTTGAGGAGGATCAATGCCAGAACAACCGGTGAGATCGTGATTGTCGGGGAGCGCGCGCGATAAAGGGGATCGTGTTTCGCCCGAGTACGGTGACGTAGCATCGCTGGGAGCAACAATAGGCTGCACCACAGAATTGCCGCGATATAACCGGCAACAGGTCGGGCAATGAGCCAACCAAGCGCGGAGGCGATCAGGACAACTAAGGCGGCCAGGCGCGGGCCGGAAGCGTGCACGCGAAAACTTTGCGCGACGATCAGCGAAGACGAGGCAATTGCGGTAAAAAGAAAGATATGCTGAAGTTCCATCTCATGGGGCGGGACGAGTTTCGCACGTCTGACCGATTCGTCATGTCACGCGAAAGTTACTTTTCGCAGTAATTGCTTTCTGCCAAATTGGGAAACCTTGCGCATCTCGATCATCAATTATCTGGATGTCGTTTCCTCCTGGTGCTTCTGGGCCGAGCCGACTTGGACGGAATTGAAACGGACTTATGCGGAGCGCGTTAGCTTCGATTGGAGGATTGCGCTGATGGACGCGTCGGGGCTGCCAAAATCACGGGCGCAGGAGGAGTGGTTTTATCGGCGCAGCGGGATGATGAATCGCTCGCCGTTCATGCTACGCACCGATTGGTATGAGCCGGTCTTGCCCGAGTATCTGGTGCCGAATTTGATGGCGGAAGCGGCGCGGGATCTCGGCGTTAAAGATGATAAAGTCCGGGTCGCGCTGGCCAACGCGACCTTGCGTGAGGGCAAAAACATTCGCGATTGGGAAATCGCCGCGGGAGTAGCGGCAAAGGCAGGGGGCCTGGATGAGAAAAAATTGCTGGAAGCGGCGCATTCTCCCGTAACTGAAGCGCGGGTGCGCGCAAGCACGGCGGAATGGCACACCCTCCAGGTTACGCAGCGTCCGACCTTCGTTATCGACACTGAAATTGGTGATCGCGCGATCTTTTCCGGCGTGGTAAAGTTGCAACCTATTGCTGCCACGCTCGATTCCATGATTGAAGATGCTGCTGCCTATGCCGCGCATGCCGCGCACTTCGGCTCGCCACCTGCTGAATAACTGCTCAGATTGATCTTGCGACTCTCCAATTGTGGCTTACAACTTTCCCCTCGGCTCGCCAAAGGCGGGCTCGTTGTCGCGGTCCCTCGCAGCCGCGACGATGTCGAGTGCTCCGTCCGCGCGCCCAAGCGTGAATGGATTTGCGAAATGAAATGACGGCGGCGCGGTGCACTCCCGTTTCGCCGGAAGGAGCTTTGATTTAATCTGCAACTACAAATTCGTGTAAACGGTCGGATTCGCGCTCGCGAAGTGCGAGTAATCATGGGGTCGACCGGTGAACAGCTCGGCGTCATGAAGTTATCGGACGCCTTGCGCAAAGCTCAGAGTTTGGACCTCGATCTGGTCGAAGTCGCTCCCGCGGCCAACCCGCCGGTATGCAAAATCGTCGATTTCGGGAAGTACCGTTACGATATCGCGAAGCAAGAGAAAGACCGGAAGTCCTCTGCAACCAAGCTCAAGGAGATCAAATTTCGGGTCAATATCGACGATCACGACTACCTGACGAAGATTCGTCACGGCGAAGAATTTCTCGATAAAGGCAACAAAGTTCGGGTGCAGCTGCAATTTCGCGGGCGTGAGATGGCGCATCAGGAGTTCGGCATGCAGCTCATGGAAAAGGTCAAGCGTGATCTGGCTGGAATGTCACAAGTGGAGATGGAGCCGAAGCTGGCCGGGCGCAACATTACTATGACGCTCTCGCCTTTACCGGCGAATCGTCGGAAGCGACGGTTTGCGCCAGTGGCGATTGAAGAACAAACCTCAGTTAATGGGGCCCAGATTGGCAGAAGCGAAGCACGCTAAAATCGTCTAAGGCTTCGCCGCCGTGGGCAGCGCCTGTACCTGATTTAACGGAACGCTTTGCCCGGTCTCTTGTTGCGCGTTCGCATTGTTCGGATCGAGCTGGAGAACTTTATTGGTATCGGCAAGGGCGCCCTTGAGATCGCCTTTCGTTTGGAGGATTAACGCTCGGAGCTGATAATATTTTGCTTCGTCCGGCTTCAATTTGATCGCTTCGGAATAGTCGGCCAAGGCTTTGTCATAGTCTTTCAGCTGCATCTCGACATAGGCACGGCGTTCATATGCCTCTGGGTCGTCTTTCAGCGCTCGAATGACGAGGCTGTAATCTTGCAATGCATTATTCCAGTCTCCCTTGCTCATATAGGCATAAGCGCGAAATCGATGCGATGAAACCTCGTCCGGTTTGAGCTTAATTGCTTCGTTGAGATCATTAATCGCGGCGTCGTAGTTGCGCTGAGCCACCAGCGCGGTTGCGCGCTGCAATAGCGCAATAGCAAGATTATCCGAGTTCTTTTTATCTTGCGGCTCTACCTGAGCCGCCCGTCGGAAACTATCGACCGCTTTGTTCCAATCTTTCGCTCTGGCCGCTTCCACTCCCTCTCGCGAGAGTCTGGCCGCTTCCGGGTTCCCTTGCCCGCGCAGAGTGCCGGCTGCGAGGGTCAAAACAATAACGCCCAAACCAAATAATCTCATGTAACCCATGTTGCTCTCCGTGTGAAAGTTGCGGGCAGACAAATGCGACGAATGCAAGCTCTGTCAACCGCTCAGTTGGTCTGTATTACATTCGTTTTCCGCCCCCATGGTGGATTGCGCTGCCGCTGTATTCGTGGCCGTGACTCCTGCCTCGTCCACCCGCACAATACTGAGGGCGCGCCCTGTTACCTCCTCAATTTCAATAACCGCTCCACGCAATCGTACTTCGCCCGTCGCTACTGGAAACGACGCTGGCAAATTCGAGATGAAACGCTGAACGATCGGTTCCACGGCCCGCCCGAGAACCGAATTTATCGGACCACACATCCCGGCATCGCAAAGGAAAGCGGTGCCTCCGGGGAAAATTTGCTCATCTGCCGTCTGCACATGGGTGTGTGTGCCAATCACAGCCGAAACCTTACTATCGAGAAAGCGAGCGATGGCAATCTTCTCACTCGTGGTTTCGCCGTGAATGTCGACGAGGATGACGTTCGTCTCTCCGTGCATTTTCGTGACCGCCGCTGCCATGGCGTGAAAGGGATTTTCCAAAATTGGCAGCATAAATGTGCGCGCTTGCACATTGATTACGCCCACTTTCCCTTTCGACGTCTCCAAAACGATCGCCCCGTGGCCCGGCGCGCCTTCCGGGTAATTGATCGGGCGCAGAAGCCGCGGCTCGGTATCGATGTATCCGAAAATGTCTTT
>QHNB01000011.1 GCA_003217965.1 Verrucomicrobiota bacterium
CTCATTCGGGGCAGCGT
This sequence comes from Verrucomicrobiota bacterium, assembly GCA_003217965.1. GTDB lineage: Bacteria > Verrucomicrobiota > Verrucomicrobiia > Chthoniobacterales > UBA10450 > AV69. Next base: position 18 of record QHNB01000011.1, read on the forward strand.
CATTCGCGAAGTCTCAAATTCGCTGCCAGAAGAAATCGATCTGCTGGTTTACGCTTAGTCTGCCCAATTGGTTACAAGCGATCCGCGTCGAATAATCGGTTTCGTGTCCAGCAAAGCCGCCTCATTTTTCGCAGTCGGTGATCACGATGCGACCAAAGAATCTTGAAGGAAGTCTGATGTTTCAGTCGACGACCTGCACTCCTGCCGTGGCAGTGCGTGTCGCGTAAAGGTCGCTTAAACGTTCTGTCATCGATCCAACTTTCCCGCCAGCAATAGTGTTGTTGTCGATCGTGGTGACGCCGGCCAGTTCGCCCATGGTGCCGGTGCAGAAGATTTCATCAGCGCGATAAACATCATTCAAAGTAAGGTTCGTTTCGGAGTGCGAGATTCGTTCAGCAACGCAAATCTCGAGCACAGTCGCGCGCGTGATACCTTCAGGACAAGCGAGGACGCGACTCGTTTCCACGTTGCCATTACGAACGACAAAAATGTGAGTCGCATTCGTTTCGGCAACAAAGCCGTGGATATCAAGCATGAGCGCATCATCGGCGCCGGCGCTATTGGCTTCGATTTTGGCAAGGATCGAGTTGAGCAGATTGGCGTGGTGAATACGGGGATCGAGAATGTCCGGTGGCGGCCGGCGGAACTTGCTCGTGATCAACGTCAGCCCGTTTTTCGCATAAACCGGCGGCTTGAATTCAGCCAGCACGATGAGGGTTGGCCCGCTCTGGTTCAGGCGTGGGTCCATCCCGGAAGTAATTTTCAGACCGCGGCTAAGAGTTAAGCGAATGTGCACGCCATCCTGCATTTTGTTTGCTGCGAGTGTACGCTTGATTTCCTCAATGATTCTTTCGCGCGTCGGAATCTCAGTAAACGAAAGCGCGTTCGCCGAGCGCTTGAGCCGATTCAAATGCTCGTGCAGTTTAAAAATCCGGCCCTGATAAAGCCGCAATCCTTCCCAAACGGCATCGCCACCCTGGACGGCGGAATCGAACGGACTGACGCCCGCTTTATCGCGACATGAAATGGCGAAGGATGAATGAGGAAAGCAGGAACCCAGGAAAAAGAAATTCCAATCTCCGAGAATGCGGTCTTTCGTTATTTCCCGCTTTCCTGATTATTCGGCCGTCACTTCGATCGTCATTCCGAGCAAGGCGAGGAACCTCTCATCCGGTGAAAAAATCACACAAAACGTATTCACCTCAACTCGTTTGATGGCGCGTTCAACGTTGGCTCTGCTGGTGATTGGATCCCCCCTGTCCGAGCCGGACTGGCATTCTGCGCAGCTCAGGATGACGGCGTACCTCAAGTGCAGACGAAGGACGAATTAGGAAAGCAGGAACACAGGGATCGATCCGAAAGAAATTTGTCCTTTTCCTCATTTCCTACTTTCCTGATTATCTGTCTTTCACTCAGTGCAGGCGGTGCTGATAAAGCTGTTCGTAGCATCCCTGACATCGTTCGTAAATAGTTCGCAGTCTCTTCGGAATTTCCCCAACATGCGGTCGGTACGGGCGAAACGAAGTCGATTTTTCTACTTCGGCATACCAATACTTCGCCCATATTCCGTCCGTCGGGCGCGGGCCGCGCGGCCATGACAGCATTGCCTCGGTAAATTTAACGCCGATGGCATCGCATAACAGCCGCAGCACCCGTTTTGGATCGCGCAACACGTCATCCGCGTCGATGACAGGCGGGACCGAGCCCGCGTCGCGTCGGATAAAATCGAAAATTTCCGCCTGTTGCACGAACCCGAGATCCTCCAGCGCCGGCTCATTATTCTTCTTCATATAAGAGACGATCACTTCAGCCGGATCCCGAATAAGGAAACAGTTAGTCACTTGGCCGAGCCAGCCGCGATCGATCTCCGGCAGCAAATGATGCGTCATCTGCTTCTGATACAAAATTTGCGCATCATTCGGCAGCGGTCCTGTCAATTGCGCGACGATTAGAACGGCTCGTCGATGACAAAGGTATCCGGCCGGTTTCCCCACGAACGCATCATCGCGGTGGAGATATTGCGCGGCCCCGACCACATGGCGATTCGTACAGGTCTGTTTGGCATGGCATCGAGCTTCGAATTCCGGCATCAAAATTGCCAGTTTGGATTCGAGGCAAGGCTGCCTTAATTAGCCGCCTATGAAGCTTCGGTTCATTACCTTCGCCTCCGCCTTTTTGCTGAACCTCATGATGCGGGCGGCGGATGCACCGAAAACGATCGCGCCGCCCGAGAATCTGGTTCTGGACGGCATCCCGGCGGTTCCTGCCGATTTGCCGGAACAGATCGGGCGTTACACCGAATTCCGGGCGGCCTTTTTTCAAGATTGGGATCCGAGGCAGCGCGAGATGTTGATCCTGACTCGCTTTGCCGAGACCAATCAGGTGCATCGCGTCGCCCGGCCTGGCAACGCGCGCATGCAGCTCACTTTTTTCGCTGATCGCGTTGAGAGCGCGACGACTCAGCCGATCGTCGGCGATTATTTCATTTTCTCGAAAGGAAGTGGCGGGAATGAATTTAACCAGAATTACCGCTACAATTTCGCAGACGGCACAATCACGCTCCTGACTGACGGAAAATCGAAAAATTCCGAGCCGGTCTGGAGCAACAAAGGAGATCGCGTCGCTTATACCTCAACGCGCCGGAACGGTGCCGACACAGATATCTATGTCGAGGCACCGACCGATCCCAAAAGCGACAAAATGCTGGCGGAGGTAAAAGGTGGCGGCTGGGATATCCAGGATTGGTCACCGGACGACAAACACCTTCTGGTGATCGAGGAGATTTCCATTAACGAAAGCTATCTTTGGTTGTTCGACACCCAGAGCGGCAACCGGAAGGAACTGACGCCGCGGCCCGCTGAAGGCGGAGAAAAAGTCTCCTATTCGCGAGCGCGCTTCGCCAAAGATGGCAAGGGGATTTTCGTCACCACCGACCGCGATTCGGAATTTCAACGACTGGCTTTTGTTGATCTGGCAAGTGGCAAACAAACCTTCCTAATTCCCCAGGCGAAATGGGACATCGACGACTGGGATCTCAGCGCGGACGGCACTCGCATCGCATATGTCTTCAGCGAAAACGGCCGCAGCACTCTCCATCTCGCGAGTATTGGGATAAAAGAAAACATAATATCGACGATATCGCAGACCGATCCCGTTTTCGATCCCCCGCAACCAGCCGCAGTAATTTCCAGGCTACATTGGCACAAACACGACAACGTTCTTGCTTTCGACGTCGCCAGTGCGCGATCGCCGTCGGACGTTTATGCCTGGTCGCCAGATGCGCCGAAAGTGACGCGCTGGACTGAAAGCGAAACTGGGGGCATTCCTGCATCGCAATTCGTCGAACCCAAGCTTGTCACCTGGAAATCGTTCGACGGCCGAGAAATTTCCGGGTTCCTCTATCTGCCCGACCCGCAGAAATTTCCTGGGCCACGCCCGGTCGTCGTGAATATCCACGGCGGACCGGAATCGCAATTCCGTCCGGGGTTTCTGGGACGGAACAACTACATCATCAACGAGCTCGGGTGCGCGATGATTTTTCCAAACGTTCGCGGGTCGGAGGGCTACGGTAAAACATTCCTGAAACTCGACAACGGGTTTAAACGCGAAGACTCCTACAAGGATATTGCTGCTCTGTTAGACTGGATCAAAACGCAATCCCAACTCGCGGCCGATCGCATCATGGTCACAGGCGGATCTTACGGCGGCCACATGACGCTGGCCGTTGCGACCTATTACGCCGATCGCATTCGCTGTGCGCTCGATGTCGTGGGCATTTCTAATCTGCGAACATTCCTCGAGCACACTGAAAGCTACCGACGCGATCTCCGCCGGGTCGAGTATGGCGATGAGCGCGATCCGAAAATGCGTGAGTTCATGGAACGGACCGCACCCGTCAACAACGCCCAGAAAATCACAAAACCGCTCTTTGTTGTGGCGGGCGCAAATGATCCACGCGTCCCGAAATCTGAAGCGGATCAAATCGTGGCAACGTTGAAGAGGCAGGGAACACCAGTGTGGTATTTGGTGGGCAAAGACGAGGGCCATGGTTTCGCTAAAAAGAAAAATGCCGATTTTCAGTTTTACGCGACGGTAGAATTCATCCGCGAGTATCTGCTCAAATAGAGAGTTCGCGGCCCGATGATAATTTCCGATCCACACTCACCAACAACAGGAGGTAAATGACGATGGCGACCAGAACAGGTTCAGCGATTTGGGAAGGCACACTAAAGGAAGGTAAAGGCCGAATGAAACTCGGCAGCGGCGCATACGAAGGGCCCTACTCGTTTTCGTCGCGCTTTGAAAATGGCGCAGGAACAAACCCGGAAGAGTTGATCGGTGCGGCCGAAGCGGGCTGTTTCTCAATGGCACTTTCGGCCAATTTATCGAAGGCGGGTCACCCCCCAAAGCGCATCAACACCAACGCAAAGGTCAGTCTTGGACAGGTCGGTGGCGGATTTAAAATTACTTCCATCGATCTCGACACCGAAGCGGAGGTGCCCGGTATCGACCAAGCAAAGTTTAGCGAGCTCGCCGAGCAGACGAAGAAAACTTGCCCCGTGTCGGTCGCTTTGGCGGGCACAGAGATTAAACTGAACGCCAAGCTGAAGTAGACCCTGACGTGACGAGCATTTGGTTCGTTAAGCCTTTGAGGTAGGGATGGCTGACCTCAACGGTCGGGACGTCAAAGCACAGTGCAATCAAAAGAGGTAGGGGCGGTTGACTCCGAAAGCTTTCGCGAGTTGACCCTAACCGTCCTCGGGCGAGTGGGTCAGTCGCCCTACCAAGCCGGTATTTACTATCGCTTGGCTTACAGTTTTGCGTAAACGCCGATGAGCGGGCGACGGGAAGGAGTCGCCGAACGAAAATCGCTCACGAAACCATCTTTTGTTCGAAACTCCACGTGACCAGCGGCACGGTTCGATCCATAAACAAGAACGGAACCGATCGGCGCAGCGAATGGATCTTTCACTGGTAATTTTTTGAAGCCGTAATTCCTGACCAGATCCTGCGCGGCATCTCTGGCGTATTCACTCTTCGGCCGCGAATCGATTACACCGGACGCAAGTAACGCCTCCTTGACATAATGCCAGCACATGGAGCGCGAATGGGCATGAGCGCGTTCCTGCGCGATTGTCGCCGCATGCATCAATTTTGGATCGAGATGCCGATCAATCTTGGCAAAGGGATGAACGATCTGCTTCGGATAATACTGTGTAATTATAGGAGCTGATTCCTTTTTGCCTTCTGGCGTTTTGTAACTATAACGGGCGATCGGCCGAATCGGCTCGCTTATCTTTATCTTTCTACTGACTTGTGGCGTTTGCTTCGTGATCACCTGCACGGTGTCTTTTTTCGTCACCACTGGCGTTTCCCTGGTGGTGACTTGCACCGGATCGCGTATCGCGGTTTCCTTGGTGATCACTTGCACCGCATCTTTCTTGGTGTTCTGATCGCGGCCAGCTAAATACAGTTTGGAAGGAACCAGCGCCTGCGCCCGCGCCGCCGTTGTCGAAAGGGCGAGAAGCGCCGTAATCGCCATGCTTAAGCAGACCGGTCCCCGCACGGACGCGAGGTATGCCGGGAATCGCACCTTCCGGCAAGAGAATTTTTTCGTATTTCTGAAAGAGTTTGCGGAGGAAAAAGCCTTCTGCCGAAACGTGATAGACGATAGATCGACCATATGAACGCAGGCGCGGGATCACGTCGGCTATCCGTGGAAACGAAAGTCATCATCGGCTTCAGCCTTGTCGCATTGCTCGTTCATCTGCTGACCAATCAGCGCTACGGCTATTTTCGGGACGAGCTTTACTTCATCGCCTGCGCCCGCCATCTCGACTTCGGTTACGTCGATCTCGCGCCGCTGTCGGTTCTGTTGTTACGCATTGAGCTGATGCTTTTCGGCACATCCCTTTTCGCCCTGCGATTATTTCCCGCTATCGCGGGCGCGTTCGTCGTTGCGCTCACCGGCGTATTCGCGCGCGAACTCGGCGGTCGCGCCTGGGCGGTGGCGTTGGGCTGCGTCGCTGCCCTTTGCGCACTCGTCTATCTCAGCATCGGAAATTTCTATTCGCTCAATGTTTACGAACCGCTGCTCTGGACTGGCAGCGCCTACCTGCTCGTCCGCATCATCAATGGTGGGTCACCGCGTTTGTGGCTTTGGTTTGGAGTTTGCGTCGGAATTGGCCTCGAAAATAAACATTCGATCGCCTTTTTCGTCGCCGCCCTGGTCGTAGGTCTTTTGCTAACACCGGAGCGTCGTCACTTTCTTCAGCCGTGGATCTGGCTGGGCGGACTAATTGCACTCCTGCTCGCGCTGCCGAACATCATCTGGCAAATGCAGCATGGCTGGCCCACTTGGGTGCTTCTGCAAAACATCGCGCACAGTCACAAGAATGTGGTGCTTAAGCCGAGCCAATTTATCGCGCAGCAGATTCTACTACTGAACCCGACGACGTTTCCGATCTGGTTCGGCGGTCTCTGCTGGCTATTCGTCTCGCGTGAAGGTCAACGTTATCGCGCGCTCGGATTCGCCTATCTGATTGCACTGGCCGAATTCATTATCATGCACGGCAAGAATTATTATCTCGCTCCAGCCTACCCGATGCTGTTTGCGGCTGGTGGCGTTGCCATCGAGCGCGTTTTCGCGTTGCGAATGCAATGGTTGAAGCCCGCATTCGCCGCGGTCATGATCGGCATGGCCGGGCTCCTCTCCCCACTCGCGATTCCGATTTTGCCGCCGGAAAAGTTGGTCGGTTACATGCGAACGATTCATGTCATGCCGCCGCGGACCGAGACTTCACATACGGCTGCGCTGCCACAACTCTTCGCCGACCAGTTCGGCTGGGAAGAAATGGTTCGTTCGGTCGACCGCGTTTACCACCGTCTTTCGCCGGACGAACAAAAACGCGCCGCCATTTTCTGCCAGAACTACGGTGAGGCCGGTGCGATCGATCTTTTCGGTACAAAATTCAGACTGCCGCCGACACTTTGTGGTCATCAAAATTATTTCTTTTGGGGGCCGCGCGAATACACCGGTGCGATCGTCGTTATTCTCGACGAAAGAGCAGATGACGAACGGGAGCAGTTCCAATCAGTCGAGGATTGCGGATTGATTGAAAGCAGTCCGTGGGCGATGCCGTGGGAACAACGACTACACATTTACATTTGCCGCGGCCTGAAAGGGACCCTGCGCGATCTCTGGCCAAAGTTACGCAATTGGTACTAACGGCCGTTAAAGCGCAGAAACTACTTCTACCATTCGCGCACGCATCTTTTCGTCAGGCAAACGGCCGGCTCCGCCACGCATGTTATCTTCGAGATGGCGGACGTTGTTTGTAGCCGGAATCGCACAGGTCACGGCTGGATTCGCCACGATCCATTTCAAAAAAAACTGGGCCCATGACGTGCACTCAAAGTCTTTCGCGAAATCTGGGACGGGTTTTCCGCGCACGCCGCTGAACAGGTCGCCGCCACCGAACGGCCGGTTTGCGATCACGGCGACGCCGCGCTGTTGAGCCAGAGGTAATATTTCGTCTTCGGCTTCGCGTTCCGCGATGGAGTAATTGATCTGGACGAAATCGAGCTTCTCGTTCGCGAGAATCCGCGCCGCCTCGCTGAAAGCGCCGGCTTCATAATGCGTGATGCCGATGTAACGAATGCGGCCCTGCTCCTTCCATTCTCGCATGGTCGCGAGCTGCGTCGCGACATCGACCAGGTTGTGCACCTGCATCAGATCGATCGTTTTTGTCCGTAGTCGCGCCCGCGATCGTTCCATCGAATCGATGCCACCTTCTTTTCCGCGCGTCCAAACTTTGGTCGCGAGAAAAAGCGAATTGCGCAGTCCGAGTCTACTGACGAGTTCGCCGATCGTTTCTTCGGCTCGTCCATACATTGGCGACGAGTCGATTACGTGTCCGCCGAGTTTTACGAAAGTAGTGAGCACATCTTGAAGCGGGCGCTGTTCCGCGTCTGAAGCACCGACGTCGAAAGCTTGCCAGGTGCCGAGACCGATTACGGGCAGCTTTTCCCCCGAGGACGGAATGGTGCGCGATAACATCTTGGGACGCGATACTCCGGCGAGTGGGTCTCCGTTCTTATTCAGCATCTCGCACTGTAGCGCCTGGTTTCGAAAGCGGAACCCGCGTTTCCCAATTTCGGGAACGCTCTTCGCCTTGCATCAGTCGATATCTGGATGAAGAAATTGAATTTAGGTGGGAGAACCGGTCGAGGCGCAAGATGCTGGCATGTCCGTTGCTAAGGTGGCGCCAATGATAACAAATCCCATCGTCTCGTGCTCATTCCGGCAATTGTTTGCGCGATTACAGGCTGCCTGACACATGAACCTGTCGCAGTTTTCATCATTCATTGACATCGCAGCTAGAACCGAGCTCAGACAATCGATGATAACGCGCCGACGGTTTGTCCGGGTCTCCGCCTCCGCTGGCGGAGCTTTCGCCTTTGCACCACTTCAGTTCGCCACCGCCGAACAAAATAAAGCGCTGCGCATTTTGATCTTGGGCGGCACTGGATTTACTGGGCCCGATCAAGTGCGCTACGCCGTCACGCGGGGACACAAAGTGACCGTGTTCAATCGCGGCAAAACGCATCCCGGAATTTTGCCAGAGGGCGTCGAGCAGCTCATCGGCGATCGCAATGGCCAGCTCGACGCCCTCAAAGGCAGACAATGGGACGTGGCCATAGATAATCCCACCACCTTGCCGAATTGGGTGCGCGATGCGGCCCAGATCCTGAAAGGAAACGTCGATCGGTATGTCTTCATCTCCACTATTTCCGTTTACGCCGATCCCGACAAAGGGCCCGATGAGAACGCACCGTTGCAAAAATACGACGGCTCGGATCCGTACAAGGAAACATTACAGGCGATGGTCGCGTCCGGTTACAAAACTTACGGACCGCTAAAAGCACTCTCCGAGCAGGAGGCTCAAAAATGGTTTCCGGGACAAACATTGATCATCCGTCCGGGCTTGATTGTCGGTCCGGGCGATGAAACCGATCGTTTTACTTACTGGCCGGTGCGAATCGATCGGGGCGGCGAAGTCCTGGCTCCCGGAACGCCGGCCGATCCAGTCCAGTTCATCGACGCGCGCGATTTGGCGGAATGGACGATTCGGATGGCTGAAAATCGCGAGACCGGAGTTTACAACGCTACCGGGCCGGCAAACGAGCTCAGCATCGGCAATATGCTAGGGGAAATTAAAACGGGTCTCAGCTCAAACGCGACTTTCACATGGGCGCCCTACGATTTTCTCAAGCAACACAACGTCCAAGCTTGGTCGGACATGCCGGTGTGGGCGGGCGATGAGCTCGGTCTCGCCCGAAGCAGTATCAGCCGTGCTCTGGCGAAAGGTTTGACCTTCCGTCCCCTCGCTGTCACCGCGAGAGATACCCTGGCCTGGTTCAAGTCGCAGAAACCGGAGCGTCAGGCGAAACTGCGTGCTGGCCTTACACCCGAACGCGAGAAAGAAGTGCTCGACACCTGGCATAAGCAAAAACCGGTGTCATCCTGAGCGAAGCGAAGGACCTCGCCCACGGGTGTGACCTGTTCACATTTGCGAGATTGCTCGCCCGGTTGGAAATAACAAACCTTGGACGACGCGCTTTTGAAATGAACGTGCTTCGCAAAATCGTCGATGTTCGCCCGAACGAGATTCGCGCACTCTTCCTCGGATTCATTTTCAATTTTCTCATCCTCACCGGCTACTACATCCTCCGGCCGATTCGCGACAGCATCGCCGCCGGCAACAGACTCGAAACCCTGCCCTGGATGTTTACCGCCACTCTCATCGCGATGTTGATCGCCAATGCGCTCTTCGCCGCGATCGTCGCGCGCATGTCGCGGCGAACGTTTATTCCACTCGCCTACGGATTCTTCATTTTCAGCCTCGCGCTCTTTTTTGTCCTGATGCGGAGCGGCTCACCCGAACAGCAAGTTTGGATCGGCCGCGCGCTCTACGTCTGGGTCAGCGTCTTCAACCTTTTTAATACCGCCATTTTCTGGGCGTTCATCACTGACCTGTTCACGGTCGAGCAGGGAAAACGGCTCTATGGATTCATCGCCGTCGGTGGATCACTCGGCGGGGTCGTCGGGCCCTATATTACCGCGAGGTATGTTCAAAATATTGGACCGGCTTACCTTTTAATCGTCTCCGCCGTCCTCTTTGGAGTTGCTGCTTATCTGGTGCGGTTATTTCCAAGCGGTTTTACCGATGGAAACAAACCAGCGCCGGCAGCCGAGAAACGAATCGGGGGATCGATCTGGTCAGGGATCACTCATATTGCCCAATCGCCCTATCTTCTGGGACTCGCGCTCTCCATGCTCATTTACACCATCACCTCGACCTGGGCTTATTTTCAACAGTCGGATCTGGCCCGAGCCGCCCTCAAGACCAGCAGCGATCGCACAATTTTCCTGGCCCACCTCGATATGTGGGTGAATGCCATCACCGTTGCCATCCAGGTCTTTCTCACTGGCCGTTTGCTGAAATGGTTCGGCGTCGCGTTTACTCTCGTCGCGATGCCATTCCTCAGCATGATTGGTTTTGCCGCGATGGGTATTGCGCCAAGTCTGGCGTTACTAGCTGTTTTCCAGGTTACTCGCCGCGCCGCGGCCTACGCCTTGATGCGCCCTTCTCGCGAAATTCTGTTCACGGTTTTGCGTCGCGAAGACAAATACAAGGTCAAGAGCGTGACGGACACGCTCGGATACCGCGTTGGCGATCAGATAGGCGCGTGGTCCTACGGTGGCCTGCATGCGCTGGGCTTGGGGCTTGCTAGTATCAGCTTCGTTGCCGTTCCGGTCGTGGCGGGGTGGTGCGGCCTTAGCCTTTGGCTAGCTCACAAGCAACGCGTCCTTGCGGATGCTCAACGGCGGCGAGACGTGACACCGTTGGGCGACGTCGCACCGGAGCCAGCCTGAGGACTTTTCGACTCGCCGCAGAGTCGCAGCGATAGTTGCAGCAGCTTAGGTCAACCGGAGTTCCGGCGTGCTCAACCTTTAATGAAAACGCCGAGCAAAGGACGGCGTGACGGAGTTTTTGACCGGAAATCGCTGACGAAACCATCCTTGGTCCGGATTTCGACGTGGCCCGCCGCGCGCTTTGCGTTGTAGACCAGAACGGAGCCGACTGGGGCCTGATAGGGATCTTGGACAGGCAGTTTTTTGAAGCCATAATTGGACATCAGCTCCTGGCCAGCCTGCTTGGCATACTCTGTTTTTGGCCGTGAATTGATCACGCCCGCAGCAACCAACGCTTCTTTCACATAATGCCAGCATTGGGAGCGCGAGTGCGCATGCGCCCGCTCTTCCGCGATTGTGGCCGCCCGCATAAGTTTGGGATCAAGGCTGCGATCGAGCTTCGTGAATGGCCGGGTGATTTTGTCGGGCCGATACTGGCTGACCACGTCAACGGACTTCTCCTTGCCTAAGACGTCTTTAAAGGTGAATCGCGACTGCGCCGGGGGCGTGGTCGGACGCGGCGGCACGGTCATATTTAGAGCGCAGACCTTAGCCGGAGCAAGGGCGATGCAACAAGTGCCAAGGATAGTGAAGGGGAGAACTGTTCGCATTTGGGAGCGCCCTCTATAGTGCAATAAACGGGCCTCGCAAGTGGTTTTTGACGGAAAAATTGATAATTTCTAGAATGCCATTCTGGCTCAATTTAGCCAGTTGGCATCCACAACGACAGGTATTTGCGATTATATTTCAAGGGGGAATTCCGACCGCTGGGATCGATCGGGGCACCGGTTGTTATGTCCCGACAACCGCAGAGAGCGCGTACTATGAAGCGGTTGGTTTTAATCGTAGGATTTCTTCTCCTCTGCCGGTTCGTGCTGGGCTCCGAACAGTCCATAATCCTGCGGGTAACGACATATTGGCGGGAAGAGGGCCAGCTTCGGGCGGCTTCCAATGGCAGCCGTTTGTGCAATGGCCGCTGCGCGGTCGATCCGAAAAGAAATCCCTACGGCAGTAAGATCGTGCTCGGCAACGAGGAACTGATCGCCGTCGACACCGGCTCAGCCGTGGTAAGCCGAAAGGCTGCGCGCCTATCAGGCCGGACCGCCGCCGAACGCAATGCCGTTGTTATTGACCGCTATTTTGAAACCAAGGCCCAGGCATTGGCCTGGGAAAGCTCCCACACACATTTCCTGCGTGCGCGGATCGTGCCGCCAGAACCCCGTCGGATGAAAAACGTGATCACGCGTGTTGCCGAAAAACAAATGACCGAGCAAAAATCTCCTTTTTGGGGCGCCAAATTGGCTGACTCAATTCCTTCGCCTCAAACTGCACCGACGGTCTCCGCCACAGAACTCGCATTTGCCGCTGCCATCTCATCGCCGCCGCTTCGGTCTTTTTGTGTGAGAACCCTATCGCGCTCGAACGGCCAGCTTGCATGCGACCTCAGCGCACCAGAAACTTTCGCCCATGCCCGACGAGTTTCATGTTCGCTTCGCCACGATCGCAGATTCCGAGATAATCGGGTGGCACCGGGCCCGAATGTTTCAAGACATGGGCTACGTGCCGATGGAATTGTTTGACTATTTTCGCGCAAAATCCGAAGTCCGACTTGGCGAAGCTCTCGCCTCAGGCGAGTACGTTGGATGGCTTGCGAGCGAGCGAAACTCGCCGGACACCATCATCGGCGGCGCCGGCATTCAGCTACGCCGCGTCTTGCCTCATCCGATTAGAGAAGCCGGCGGCGAAATCATGATTTGCGACAGCCGGCAGGGTGTTATTCTGAACGTTTTTACTGAACCGGAATGGCGTCGCCGGGGTATTGCTGCCCTTCTCATGAAGACGATCATCGAGTGGTCACGCGAGCAATGCCTCGAAGAGCTCGTCCTCCACGCTTCCGACGACGGCCGCGCCCTTTACGAACAGCTCGGTTTTGTTTCCACTAATGAGATGCGGTTCATCGGAAATTTGGGTGCCGATTCGGAGCAAGACTAGGCGCTCTTCCCGAAGCGGAGGCTAGCTCAACGCCCTGTCCGGCGTGCCTTCAATATCGCCCCCAGCATGGTGAGCGGGAACAATGAGACCAGGAAGGTCAGGTGATACCAAACCGGGAACTTGTGCCAGAGCAGATAGTGGTTGGGAACGAAGAGCACAAGCAAGGCGAGACCAGTGACCTTGACCGCCGCGCTGTTGGCTTTCGCGATCCACGCAACGACAAAGCCGCCGCAAATGGAAGAGACCGCGCCCAATGTGAGCCGGGCTATCATCATCCCGAGCGTGAAATTGAAGCCGATTTCGGCCTCATGGTAGTGCCGCCATAAAATACGCAACAAAAGATTTACCGCAGTGGCGACAAGAATCCATGTGATCAAACCGGCGATAACGGCGGCAATTATTTTCATCATCAAGTCCTCACGGTTAATGGGTAGTTGGCAGGGCCCATCGCGATGATGTCGGATGGTTGGCCTTGGTGGTGTTTAGTGCGCTGGTCATGGCTCTTGGTCAAAACTGCGCTCGAATATTAGTCAAATTGTAATACTTTGATTGAAGTATGAAAGCGGAATTTTTTATCCTAGGCGCGCTCCATCGGGGCGACCTTCATCCCTACGAAATCAAACGCCGCCTCAGCAATGCTCTGGTCGAGTGCTATACCGACGTCGATGTCGGCACCCTTTATTATGCCGTACGCCAGCTCACCAAGTCTGGCGATATCGCGTCACGGCGCAGCGAAAAGGTGGCGCGCGGGGGAGAGCGCACGGTTTACCGGATCACCTCTAAAGGGAAAAAGCGCTTTCAAGAACTCTTGCTGGAACGATTTCGTGAGGAGGGAAGCGTCGCCCAGACCATGTATCCGGCTCTGCTGTTTCTCCATCTCGCCCAATTAGCGGCCGTGTCTGGCCTCCTGCGCCAGCGCTTGCAGCAGACCGAGTCAGACCTAATAAAAACTCGCGCCATGAAGGATGAGCTGGGCGCTGTTCTGGGCACGGGCAGCGGTTACCTTCTGGATCATCTGGTCGAAGTGCGCCAGCTCGACCGACGCTGGTTGCGACGGTTGCTTACTGACGTGAAAGCGGGGAAAGTGCGCGATCTCAAACCCGGGGCGATTCAGCGGCTGAGCGTGCACGCGGTCGGTGCCAAGCGACATTCTAAATAAGCAATTGTGACGACCTTGCGCTCATCTGCCTGAGGCCGATCAATTACTTCGGCTTTGAGCTGCGCCAACTGCCGGCGCAAAGCCGCAATTGCTGAGTCAACTACCGCGTCCCCGAGCGTCGCACGCTGTCGTTCCAATCCCGTGATTGCGGTCGAGAGCTCCTCTTCCTTGGCTTCGGGCCGGTCGCGCACAGCGACGTTTTATCGCACCGGCACAGCCTAATCGAGTCGAGTCTTCTTCGCCTTCAACAGCACTGCGATCGAATCCGGTCGCCCGTTTACGAAATCGATTCGTGTCAGGCCATCCGGCGTTTGTCCCACCACCCCCGGAATTGTTAACGCTGTCACGTACCAGCCGCGCGGCAAAACTACTGAATTGCGCGGACGCGGGAGGCTGCGATCAAAGACAAGTTCATCGCCGTCTAGCCGGTAACTCTCCGGCGCGGTGTACGTCTCCGACATCCGCAGCCGGGTCGATTGTCCCTTTTTCAACGGCGGGAATCGAAACACCACCACTTCCTGTTCCGGCGCGATTTTTTCCTCACTTGGTTCGATCTTCGCGGATTTTAATCCGGCACCGGTCGTCACTTCCACCTTCAACGCCTCACCAGTATCGAGAATTTTCCCAGAAGGATTCGCAACCTTGCTGCCGGTGCGTACCACATTCAGATACTTGTCCGTCCCTTCGCGGGACTCGGTGTAATCATGATAGAGCGCGAAGGAATGCGTCTCCGGCGCCCGCAAAAAATAAACGATGTCGCGATCCTGATGCGCCCGTTCCGAGAAACGCTCTCGCTCGGCTTGAGGTTGCGACAGCGGCCTTTCCCGGCTGGGCGAGAGCGTCGGCGATTTCGCCTTCGCCGCGTCGCCAATCGCCGCACCCGGTTTCGCTTTTATAATTAATAGAGCCGGTCCAGGCGCTTGATGCATGAAACTGACGCGCGTTCGGCCGTCGGGTTCCGCCAAAATTTGCGACGGCAAATTACATTCCGTCAAAAGATAGCCCGCAGGCAAAATAATCGCGTTACGCCGAATACTTAGCGGGCGGTCGAACACAATCCCGCCATTTTCTCGATAATAACTTTTCGGATCCTTGTATGTCTTGATGATCCTGATCCGTGCCTGTCCACCGTCCGGTGCCATTTGCCGGGCGAGATGTACGCGAATGTAATCGCTCCCAGAATCGGCGTCAGTGAGCCCGCTTGTCTTTGCCTCGGCGCTGCTCACCTGCTCAAACTGCAACGGCGCACCGGTCATCATGTCGAACACGGCCTCGTCACTGGCGACGCTGCCTTTTCGGATCGGATTAAAGAACAACCTGGCACCCGGCGTTGTCGCTGTCACTTCATACGTGATTTTGAAAGATGCTGTATCGGGCGCGAGCAGTTCGTATTGTGTATATTCGTCTTGCTCCGTTTGGGACGGTTCGGCCGTGAGTAAGCGGGCAGCGATAATACAGGCCGCGATCGCGACAACGTTCGTGCGCATCGCGAGTTATTTCGCCAGCTCGTAAAGATACTCGACGAACGACATCACTGCCCCGTCGTAGCCCTGAATCTTCGTGTTTGTCGAATCGATGACGTAGTATTCGTCCGGGGCGTGGGCGCCACTGCCGTGACCGAGACCAAAATGGCCGGCCGCCAGTTTCAGCGGCTCGTCGGTAAAGACGTAGCCTGGATAAGACCCGGCGTTGCGTGGCCACATCACTGGATCGATTCCGGCAAGTTTCAGTGCTGCGACTTGCGCTTGAATGAAGGGAGCGCTCGCCGGCGTACTCGTCGGATTATATCCACCGGTCACATTCACATCGATATCGCCGAAACCGCGCTGGGCCAGATGCGCTTTCAACGCTGCCACCGAATCCGCCGCTTTCACATCGGGGACGAGCCGCAAATCCATTTTCGCAACGGCTTTATGCGGTAGAATCGTCTTGCCGCCGGGACCGGTATAGCCGCCAACCAACCCTTCAATATTGACGGTCGGCTGTGACTCCAGCCGCTCGTTCGCCTGTTCCCATGGCAAGTCATTGATCCAATGCTGCACTCCGTATTGCTTCTTCGCCTGCGCTTCGCTGCGACGGGCCGATGCTGCCACAATCATCGCTTTTTCTTCCACGCTGATCGGTCGCGGCTTGGGATAATTGTCGATCGTGATTTCGTTACCGTCGGCGGACACAAGCGTGTCGAGCGCTTTGACCAAATGCCAGACCGGACTTTCGACCATCGCTTTAAGTGAGGAATGAATGTCCTTGGCCGGCCCGCGTCCCCATTTCTCGCCACTAGACACTAGCTCAAGCTCGACCACGCCTTTGGCACCGAGACTCACCGTGACAACGCCATCCAAGTCTTGCGTCGCCGACGGCATGAACACACCGACGCATTTCCACAGCGCAGCTTGCACCTCCGGTTTCTGGACAATCTGCCCGATATGCGGCGAACCAATCTCTTCCTCACCTTCCGCTACCATGACGAGATTCACCGGCATCATCTTACCTGCCCCGCGGATGGCATGCAGCGCGGCGAGAAATGCCGCTTCCGGTCCTTTCTGGTTGACGGCACCGCGGCCGACGATCGCCTTCCCAAGGCCCGGCTTATCAACCAGCGCTGCGTCCGTGGGTGATGATGACCACTCCGCCGGATCGAATTGCTTCACGTCGTACATGAAATAGAGGCCGACTGTCTTTGGCGCCCCCGCATCGAGCGTGGCGAAGACGCCCGGTTTGCCGTCTGTTTCAACGCGCGTCGCCCGCTGAAAACCTGCATCCTGCGCCAGTTTCACCATATAATCCGCGCCTTCTGGGTAGCCGCGATTCTCCGCTGCGATCGAGACCTGATGGATCCAGTCGTGCAATCGCGTGAGCGCTTCGTCGTGGCGCTTCCGGATTTCCATTTTAATCGCGCCGAAATCGTTCCCCGTGGAGTAGCAATAGTGAGCCGATCCGCTGAGGAGGAAAGCTACCAGCATCGCGACGAAAAACCTTTGTTTCATTCTTCTCTTATCTTCGCCGGAGTTGTGGGCAGCAACTCAAACCGTTCGTCTTGTCTATTTAGCGGGTCGTGACACGGAAAGGTAAGGCCAAATCCGGTTCAAGGTCGAGCGGGCCATTAAAGCGCTAAGGATTCCTGCTTGGCCGACGAGGCTTCAGCGGTGATGCCGGCAAATTTCTTCACCAGTTCGTCGAGTTTGGCAATGTAGTAGTCGATGTTCTCGTCCCTATTTTGCGGGTCGAACGCTGAGGCCAGCTTGGCATTCTCGTACGCTGCCACCTTCTTGGTGTTGCCGGTGATGTAATAGCTGATCTGGTCGCCCGGGCGATAGTTCCGCCCGCTCGCCGCCGCCAGTTCGTAGGCGGCGGCACGATTACGAGCCGCGTCTGCAATCTTGGCTCGATATTTATCGAGCGAATCCTGGAGTGTGTCGGTCTTCATTAACATATCGATTGGCATCTCGTGATCGCGAATCCGTTTTTGAAATTGATCCCGTAGATCGCCGATCGCCTCCGGCTTTCCTTCCATCAGGAGCTTGATCATTTCCTCGAGGAAAACGCGCTGGAATTTCTCCAGACCGCGCGACTTAAGCGCCCCGCCTTTGATGATGACATCGCCTTCCCGGGTGAGAAGCGCATAGTTCTTTGCTTTGTAGCTGAACATGGCATCGAACTGCTCATCGAACTCGACTTCAATGCCGGCGGGCAGGATTTCTGCCAGACCAGCGCGTAAGCGCTCTATTGTTGTAACCGTGGTCGCTGACCCCGGTTGGTCTTGCGCACGGCTAGGTCGCGCGCCACCGGGATCGGCGACCCCGCCTACCGAACCAGGCGGGACGAAATAGACTCCGTCCGTATCGACTTCAATCACTTGGGCGCCGCGCTCGTTCAACCATGCGATCATTTTTTGCAGCAGATCGCGCCCGATTTGCGTCACGCGCGCGGCCGCATCGAAATCGGCAAAATGTCCCTGAGCGAATCCCAGATAGCCGTAGAAACTGTTGATCAAAATCTTGAAGGTATTTTGGAGCGCCTGGAGGTGATGCCATTTCTGGCGATTTTTTTCTCTGTCCGCCAGCCGCATTTGTTGTTTCGCTTCGAGACGAAACGCCCGGAGGTCGGTCAGCAAGTGACGAAAAATCTGGAGTTGGTCCGTTGCTGGGAAACAATCGAACTGCAACATCACAGACGGATAGAGCGAGGCGATATCGCAATGCCAGACGTTGCATGCGATGCCGGTGAAATAGATGGCAGTGAATCCACCCTCAAAACTGCGGGTCATCGGCAGCTCGGGGATGGAATGGCGCTGCCGCAGGTATTCGCGGAGAAAAAGCGCGTTGATGCGGGTAGCGTTACCACGCACGATCACGTCCTGGTAGTTATAAGGGAAAATCTGCGCTTGGATGAAATAGCTCGGGCTGAGTAGCTCGGCAACGGCCCGAGTCTCGCGAACGGCGCACAAAGCGCGGCTGCGGAAGCGTTCACTATTCGTTAGATATTCACGCTCCAGCTCTTTACCAGTCAAGACAGCGATCTCGGCCGAATCGCAGAGACCGAAATGCTGCGCGACATCAATGCGCTCGAACCCGGTCAAGGTCCGCATGCCAACGTCGTAAAATTGGGCGAGTAGAAAAGTGTCGACGAAATGCCGGCCATCAATGGTGAATTTCGGATAATCGATCGTCTTCTCAGCGATTTGTAATCGCGATGGACGGGAACGAAGAAATCCGCCGCCCCGGCCCCAATCCAGTTTCACTTTCGCTTTGCGCGCCCGCGCGACGAGATAGGGCAGATCGAAGCGGAAGAGATCATGACCTTCGATCACATCCGGATCTCGTTCTTTAATGATGGCTGCGAGTCGCTTGAGGGCGGCATGTTCGGATTCTTCGGCCTTGGCGTGGTCAACCAGAATCAATTCTTCCCAGCCGCTGTTATCGGAGAGGGCGATGCTCGCGATATGATTTTGTGATGCCTCGGCCAGATCAGTTTCACCGGTTGGCGAAAGCACTTCGAGCTGCATCCGTTTCAGTTCTTCATATGGCAACTGCTTGAATAATGTGCGGCCAGTCGCAGTCAGGTAATGCTGCACCGGATCGCTCAAGGCGAAGAAATTCCGGCCCGCTTTCTTCAAACCGTTTCGCAGCGCGATCAGCTCCTTCCAGC
>QHNB01000139.1 GCA_003217965.1 Verrucomicrobiota bacterium
TCTGGCGCGCGTTTGTATTTCGCAGCCATTGCGCTTGCACTCGCTTACGAAATGATCAGCGGTACGCGCCCGAACCAAACCCAAACGCTTCTCATCTACATCGGCGCGACTATTGCCATCGTGATTCTCACCGCGATTTACACCACGCTGGGCGGCATCAAGGCCGTCATCTGGACCGATCTCATTCAGGCCTCGATCATGATCACCAGCGCGGTCGTTGCGCTTGGTCTGCTTTACTCAGCCATTCCCGGCGGTTGGAATGAGATTGTCGAGCGCCACGGCAGCTTTCACCTTTCCGATTTTATTACGACGGGTCTCGATCCGACGAAACATGGCTGGGCGAAAATTGCTGGTATGTTCGCGATAGATTACACGATTTTCGCTGGTCTTTTCGGCTCAACTTTCATCACCATGGGCACGCATGGCACCGATCAGGACATGGTGCAACGCATGCTCACGGCACCGGATGTTCGCCGTAGCCGTCGTTCGCTCATTCTCTCCGGGCTGGCCGACATACCGATCGCATTCACGTTTCTTAGTATCGGGCTGCTTCTATGGGTTTATTACCAGGTGCATCCCGACCCGACGCTGCCAAAAACCGCTAACGAGACGTTCTGCCATTTCATCCTTTACCAGATGCCCGTCGGCCTGCGCGGTCTGTTGATCGCCGGAATTTTCGCGACCGCGATGGGCTCGCTTAGCACGGCACTGAATGCGCTCGCCACTAGTTTCACGCGCGACTGGTATCTGGCTTACATCAAACCCGCCGCAAGCAATAGGGAGAGTCTTCGCGCAGTGCGCTGGGCGACCATCGGGTTCGCCATTCTCATGATAATCGTCGCCTCCGCCACTTCTTACTGCGTCATCGTACTGCCTAATGTTCGCATCATTCCGATCGCACTCGGCATCTTCGGTTATACCTACGGTTCGCTACTCGGCATCTTTTTTGCCGGGATGCTGACAAAAACGCGCGGAAACGATTTCACGAATCCCATCGCGATGATCTCAGGGTTTCTCCTCGTTTCCATCGTCAGCAATCTGCCGAACGACCTCGCCCGGATCTTCGGGACCAAGCTTTACGACCCGCCAAGCTGGCTTCCGATCATGGCATTCCCATGGTGGATTTTCGTTGGCACCGTTGTCACGTTTCTGGTGGCGGTGATGTTTAGAACGGGGACTCGCGCCAATTCTGCGGTCCCACGCACCGCGTAAACTCCCAAATTAGAACACGCTCATTCCCAGCGAGCCGTTGCTACATGGTTCGCAATTTTATTGGTTAGATACCACGAGAAATAACCGGCGTACCGCTCTTGCAGCTCGGGCCGTTGCCAATCTTTACCGGTCAGAGTGCCACGACAGAAGGCTGAGCCGCAACGGCATTGCACGCTATAGCTATCGTCATCGGTGACGCACCAGTCGTGCGTCAGTTCCTCGCCCGCGGCGATATCGCGCATGGCAACGAAAATGATATTGCCGCGGATACCGAGATTGGCGTTGCAGGAATGATTGCTGTAAAGCATGGAAGCTTCGCGTTCTTCGGCCGCGACCGGCGCGATAAATAGATCATCGGCGATTTGAATTTCGACAGGCCCAAGGCGCTGATTTACATCGTGGAGCTGTTCGCGGGTAATTATGCGGCCGCCTTTTACCGCCACAATTTCTTCCTTTGTAAAATCACCGGCCGCGAACAATCCGCGACCGTGAATCGGGCTTTCGCGCACTTCGGTCTTGGGCGAAAGCCAGGAAAGACGCGGGTAAAGTTCTTCGCCCACAACTCTTCTAAATTAGCATAGACCCATCCGGTACCTGCCAGATAGCGATGCAAACGGGTGATCGATTACGCGCGATTAAAGAATTCTCTGCAAACCGAATCCGCCGCGGTGAACGAAGTCGCCACGGTAACGAAATAAAGCCATTGAACTCAGCGCCGGCAGATATTTAGTGGAACGAAAAGATAATTAACGCAACCAGGACCAGGGCGGACGGGCTAAAGAGAGGGACCACTCATGACGAAGAGATTTGCGAATATTTTTGGTGTCCTCCTCCTGCTTCTTGGAATTCTCGGATTCATTCCCGAGGTCACTCCCCACGGAATGCTGCTCAAAATTTTTCAGGTGAATCATAGCCTGAATTTCATCCATTTGTTCTCTGGCATTGCTGCACTCTGGTGCGGTCTTTCGAGCACTTTGGCAGCAAGAGTTTATTTCCGGTTCTTCGGGCTCCTCTACGGATTGATCGCGGTGATGGGGCTTTACGCCCGACATGGCATGCTGCTTGGTCGAATCACGAACAATATGGCGGATACGTGGCTGCACGTCGCCCTTGCGATCACGTTTCTGATCCTGGGTTTCGCGCCTACACGTGAACCAGCTGCGTTGCCGGTCATCTGAATCAATCAGATCGGATCGCGACGAATAAGCCCTCGAATTCCGCAGCAGGGGCGCCGCCTTCTTCCACCCGAACGCGCAAACGGATGCGACCGCGATTGTGTGCTGCAAGCTCGGATTTTAGAGTCGTCAGCGACTCTTCGGGACGGCCGCACACGGCGCGAATGGTGTTGCGAACAGGACGTAAAAAACGGATCGAGCTTTCGGCAATCACGAGGCGGACGGAAGGATCGTCGTGTAGTGCGAGCCAAAGCAAAGCATATCCAGCCAGCGTCGCGACGGCATTAATACTACCGCCGAAAGCAGTCCCGAGGTGATTTGAATTGAGTGCGACCGGCGCTTCGATCGCGAGCGGGTCGAGCGTCACCACCCGAACTCCCATTGCTGTCGCTAACGGAATTTTGTCGCGGAGGAAGCTTTCTACCTGATTTCGCAGATTCATGTCACAAATTGAGGTCAACTAAAAAATGGGACGCGGTTAGCTCCTTCGACAGGGAGAGCGGATCGTTTTTAGAAGCTAATACCAGGAGTGGTACGAACTTGTTGTGACGCGCCCGGCGCGTTCGGGTTGATTTCGCCGGGAACGACTTCCTGGCCGGGTGGGGGATTTGTGCCGACCGTTTCCTTATCGGTTGTCGCGCATCCGCAGAGCGCGACGGCCGAAACGCCCATTGCCAGGCCAAGAATTGCCCAAGTTTTTCTCACAGCTATTGATAACAGGGCAGGCCTTTGGTTCCAGCGCGGATAAAGCCGTTTTCACCTATGGCGCTACTGGATCTTGCCTGGTCCCCACAGGGCACGACCAGGTTTTGCTCCGGTGTGCTCACCTTCTTTTAAAACCTGGACACCATTCACGAACACGTGCTTCATGCCGATTGCATATTGGTGCGGTCTTTCGAAATTGGCGCGATCAGCGATCGTCGCCGGGTCGAAGACCACGACATCGGCAAACATTCCTTCTTTTAAGAAACCGCGATGATCGAGCCCAAGGTTTGTCGCGG
>QHNB01000140.1 GCA_003217965.1 Verrucomicrobiota bacterium
CGTCTTACGGCGCGACCCAGCGCCTGTCTCCACACCGGCACGGGAATTGCCGGTGGAAACACACTGACGACTGGGATAAATCCCAAATTGCGCGAGTGCTTCGATGGTTGCCTCCATTGGCAGTCCCACCACATTGGTAAAGGAGCCCGCAATCGAAGCGATAATTTCGCCGCCCGCGCCTTGCGCGGCATAGGCGCCGGCTTTATCGAGCGGGTCTACTTTGCGAAGATAGTCGTCGATTGACCGCTCATTTAGCTTTCGAAAACGGACGCGTGAAATTTCGGCGAAGCTCACGAACTTCCGGTGCGGGCCCGAGACGATCGACACGCCGGTGCAAACCTCATGCACGCGGTCACTGAGCCGGCGCAAGGTCTCACGCGCCTCTTCCAAGTGACGTGGCTTTCCAATAATCTTCCCTTCCAGGGCCACGAGGGTCTCGGCTGCGAGTACCACCGCGTCCATTCGTTCGCGGGCGATGACACCCGCCTTGCGGCTCGCATTGGCGATTGTGAGCTCGCGCACCGATAAATGCGGCGTCGCGAGTTCATCGACTTGAGCGACCGCGATTTCCAATGTAAACCCGGCGCGCCTTAGTAGGCTGCGCCGTCGCGGCGAACGCGAGGCGAGAATGAGCGGTGCGGCCAAATGACGCCGCCCTTTTATGGAGTCGGTGAAACGCTCGGAGTAACCTGCGGTAAGGTCGGCATTTTCGATACGCTCTGTTCGTCGCCCGGCGCTTTCTTTTCATCGCTCAAAATTGCTGGCATCTTGATTTCCGAATAGTCAGCCGGAATAGAAAATTCCGCGTCCGAGATCGGGTCTTGTTTAATCGAAACTAAAGTGCTGGTGATTTCTTTACCGCCGCGATTGACGGTTATTCTTAAAGGAAGCCCGGGGAAATCGCGGAAATCAGGCATTCCGGTTTGCTGGATATTCCACTGACCGGGCTGCATTGTCTGCATTTCCTTGAGAATTTGCGGGGCATCCGGATAATTCGTGGCAATCCAATATGTCGTTTTCGACGTTGGCCCCTCCGAGGTATAAATTTCAGTCTGCATGCCGTTAATCACTTCCTTTTTCCCGGTGGTCGCGAGTTTCGGCTTCTGATTCGTCCCCTTCTCCGTTGCGAATTTATTCGTCATTTCAGCGATTGCCCTCATCTTATCCCCCGGAATCCTCATAATCTGTTTTTGGGCGTGCATTAGCGTGATTGCGTCTCCTGTTTTCGCGTCAATGATCACCGATACCTGCGGTCCGGTCTCGATCCGCGTCTTGCCCTCTTTCATTTTGATCGTGATCTGAGAACCTGCCGGAACTCCACTACCTTCGACCGTCTGCACGAGGGTGAGATCTCCGCGAGCAAAGCTACTGGACAATGTGAGCACGAGAATGGAAAGGCCGGCGGGTTTCATGCGATCAGTGCTAGTGGGCCGGTCAAACTTTTTCAAGAAGCGAACATGGCGAAAAAGCGCTTGGCAGCAGCGGGCGGGCGCATCAGGTTTGTCCAAGCGCGGGCATAGCTTAATGGTAAAGTTCCAGCCTTCCAAGCTGGCCATGCGGGTTCGATTCCCGTTGCCCGCTCATGAATGCGCTGCACGGCGATCTTGGGAGGCATGCTGACTGCTCGCACCTACAACTGCGGGCGACCGTCCGAACTGGAATGCGCCATTCATTGACGAAAAAAGCCATTGCCCTCGCCAGGGCAGGCCTCTACCCTCGATACGCTCAGAAGTGAGTTACGGGGAAACGGCGATGCATTGGCTTCGACAGTACAAAATCATGGTCGGGCTATGCTTCCTGCTCTGCACGTTAGGGGCGCACGACTCTAGTTTGGCGCAAGAAGTGATAACCTCCGACAATGTCGAGACTGAACCGGCCGTCGAGACCCAGCCGCCTGTTGAAACTCAGCCGTTTACCTCCGCCCCCAGCAGTAACGGGGCCTTGGGGCTTCCGTCAGGGCAGCCTATTTATAGCAGCAGCCTGGATGGCCCCATACCGGCTTTCGCGACCAGTGACAATCTCAACCTGGGGATTCCGGCCGGCCGCCGTATCCATTTGTCGCTAGGCCTCGGTACTGGCTACGATGACAATATCAATAGTTCAAGTATAGATCCGAGCGGTTCCGCTTTCGTCAACGCATCGCTTGGTTTGCGCTACGAATTTGGCAGTCCTCGAACCCAATTTTTTGTCCAGGCCGGTGGTGGCATTACCGACTATTTCGCCCAGTCAGGAAGCCCCAATTACAGTGGTTACTTGGGGTTACAACTTACCCATAAACTCTCGCCTCGCATGACATTTGGGGCGAATATTTATGCGACCTATACTTCCGAACCTAACTTCAATCTGAACCTCGGAATTAACAGGCGGGTGGGAAGCTATATTTATTCGACCAATCAGCTAACGCTCAGTTATCTG
>QHNB01000128.1 GCA_003217965.1 Verrucomicrobiota bacterium
GTCGGAATCAATGCCACTAACGCCACCACCCGCGCGAGGCCGAAGCCGGGTTTGTGGCGACTAGAAGAAATACAAGTGCGATAACCAATGAGGTTACCGAATCGATTAGCCACAAAACTCTAAGGGATTTTACCTGCGAACGGTGCCAAATCAGACGACGCAATGGCGCTCTCAATTTTAGGAAAAGCTGAGCCGTGGAGAAAAGCACCAGTTGCAAGAATGATCGCGGCGAATGCGAGCAGAATCCGCGCGTAAGATTTCATCGGTCGACGATCTTTGTCTCTGCCAGGCTATCGGATCACAACGATAAACGCTAGCGCGGTATCCTCACCGGCATCTGATGAGAATGTCCGTATGTGGGCACAAGTGGGATCTCGTTGTAGATCGAATTCGATATCGCGAGACAAGGGAGGCACTCGAAGACTTTCTTCGGACAACAGATGAATTCGACAGCGGCGGAAGACTGTCTCGCGTCCAGATTGTCTGGAATCGGGCTCATAAGCGGAGATCATCCTGTTGTTGCTAATGCCGTGTTGATCGCTCGTAATTGGTACCGTTGCTGCTTCGAAGAGTGCTCGTGCAACCAGACGAAGACCCGAAGACGCGCACTAACAAGATAAAGACCGCCAGGCTAGCTGATCGCATGGGTATCATGGTGACCGCCCTCTACGATAAGCTGATCGGATGCGGCTATCTTGAACTCAAAAACGGCAGGCGAACATTGACTGAGAAAGGCCGGGAAATGGGTGGCGAACTGGAGCCGGGCAAAGAAACATCATTTCTTTGGCCTCCAGACCTAACCGTCTGAAGGTGATTCGTGCTAGCCGGCTAACAAATTAATCGCAGCGCTCGTTTCCACTTTAATGTCGCTTGAAGTATTGAACGGCTTTTTCGTGTTTCTTGGCCGCCGCTTTTGTACTGAACGTGCCGAGATTCCGTCGTTTACCGGTTCTCGGATTCTTCTTCCGCGAATACAACCGGTACTTACCCGACTTAAGTTTTCTAATCATAGAGTCTTCTCGTTACTAATCGGCCACCGCCGGCTGGTTAGACGGAATAATTGTGGGTCTGAAAAGAAAAGAAGCGATACGCGCTTTGGTGCCAGAGAGTCTTCGGTAGTCAATCTCATCCGACATTCGGATGCGTCGTATACAAATGACGCATCTTGCGGTTGCATCGCGGCCGAGGACCTCGACAGCAAGTATGCGCGCGCAAAACCGGCCTGGCCAGTTAGCGCTTGATCGGTAACGAATCGCGCTTGAGAAATTCGTTGAGCGACCTCGGGACCCTCGATGCCGAACCGTTGGACGAACTTGCTGATTTACCAGCGCCTCCCTTGGCGTCCTTCTGCGCTGTCGGGTCCTGCAGTTTAAGCTTCTTGGTTTTCTTATCGTCAGATTTCTTAAATTCTCGATTCACAGCGGGAAAGGGGTCTCATTGCACACGCCCGCGGCAAAGCGGGCCGCGCAGGCAATAAAATCGCGAGCAACATACTCGCAATTCTCAAGGGTCAAGTATTCGCGCAGAAAAGTTCGGGTGTCTTGGTCAGCTCAGGCTTCAAATCTTGCGGGCGCGGGGGGGAGAGATTTTGCGCGCTTTCTTCGATTGCTCGGCGAGAGAGATGTGCTCGCTGTTGTAAGCGCGTCTCGGAGACGCCCTCCGAATCAAACAGTGAGTGCACGACGCATCGAGCCGGAGCTATAAATTATTGGTGAGACCGATGCAGACCACTACTTAGACTCCGACTGCCAGCCCGGCATGACGCGTGCTGGCCGACAATTCCGAATCAGGTCATGATCTATTCCATGCTCAAGAACCGGATCCTGTCCGGAACACATTGGTTGATGCTTCTGGTCACGGTCGTGCTGTTCGGACTGGTAGCAGCTTTCGTCGATCTGAAGCCGGTAGTGGACGAGAATTTTTTCTTTTCAACCAGCGACCCTCAGTTCCAGCAATCGAAAAAGATCGAGCAGCATTTCCCATCGCAGCCCGAAGTCATTCTAACGGTCTCATCACGGGACATTTCATCGGCGCACTATTTAGGACGGATTCAAAGACTCACGCAGCAGATCGAGAATATCGAAGCGGTCACGTCGGTTAAAAGCGTGACTCATGGTCCGAAAAGTTTTCCGGATGCAATGGCGAGTCCGTTTTGGAATCGGCTACTGATCGCGAAGGACCGCAAGTCGACTAACGTCATCCTATTCACCGAGGGCAAAGAGACCGAGAAACTGATCAGACGCCTCGAGCGGATCATGCACGAATTCGATGACAAAGATTTTCGAATTCACATCGCCGGCCCGCCCTACGTGGTTGAAATGATCCGGCGCAGCCTCGCCCATGATTTTTGGTACTTTAGCCTCACTGCGGTCGTTTTATTTGGGCTAACGATGGCCGCGATGTTCCGGTCCGCTCGTGTCTTTATAGGAATGCTCGCCACTTGCACGAGCGCGGTTTTGTTGACGCTACTCGCCCAATCAATGCTTGGAAAGAAGATTGGCATCCTGACGGTCAATCTTGGCACGATCGTGTTCGTCGTAGCTTTATCGCACCTGGTCTACATGACCTTTAATTGGCAGACGCTCGCTGGCCGCAAGGGACGGATGGGGAAAGAATCGCCGGATCTCGCGACGGCCGCGCGTCAGATGACTTTTCCAGCATCGTTTTGGTCAATGGTTTGCGCCTCGTTAGGATTCGGCAGCTTGTTAATTGTTCAAGCCAAGCCGTTGCGTGAACTCGGATTCGGCGGCGTGCTCGGGACAGTACTGGCGTTGATTTGTGCCTACGTGATGTATCCACCGTTCCTCCGCTGGGCCGTGCCGCGCGAAAGCAAATTGATCGAGCAAGAGCCGCCGCATTGGTTTTGGTCGCGCCGGTTCGGTCTCGCATCGTTAGGTGTAATTCTCGTTAGCGCCCTTTTGGGGCTGGGCCTCGCCCGCGTGGATACCGACCCGAGTCTGCTGGACTACTTTAAGCCGCATTCCGAGCTTCGCGACGGCCTCGAATATGTGGACCACAGCGGCGGCTCGAACCCGCTGACGCTTGTCGTCTCTTCCGCCGATGGCAGCCCATTGAATACCGACGCTGCTTACCAAAAGATGTGGCGGCTTCACGGTGCACTCGAAAATTACAAGGATGTCGGAACGGTGATTTCACTTCCGACTCTCCTGGCCGAAGGCGATCGAACGCCGTTCTCCTTCTTCATCAGTTACGAGAAGATGATGGAGATGATGGAGCAGCCGAAATATGCGCGCGTGGCCAAGAGCTTTATCAACCGGGATCGCACCGAAACCGTTTTCCTGCTTCGAATGCTTGAAAGCCGCCGGAACAAACACCGGCTCGAAGTCGTTGATGATCTGCGGTCAACCGCACGAAGATATGGATTCGCTCCGAAGCTGGTTGGTGGCATCTACTATTTGCAAGGCCGTCTGGCCCAGCTGGTGGCGTCCAGCCTGGTCACGGGTCTATTTTGGCTAAATCTTTTGTTCGTCGTCATCGCGTTGATCGTCGCACGCTCGATTCGTGGCGCGTTGGCAATGATTGTAAGCCTAACTCTCGTGCCTCTGTGCATGCTCGGCGGTATCGGCTGGCTGCATATCCCGATGGATGTCAAAGGGTGGGCCGCTTGGGTGGCCGCGCGCGAAGAACAATGGCGTGGGATAGTCTATTCCGACGTCATCATCGCCGCCGGCTTTGCCATTTTCGTCCTATCCGATTTTCCGCCAACGCAGCGTTTTGGTTTGGTTGTGCTCGGCGGCTGTATCATCGACATCCTGGCCAATCTGTTCGTCTTGCCCCTGCTGGGCGGCGCCCAGTGGAAAAAGGCATAGCAACGCGGCGCAGTATCGTTTACCGCCAGCCCAAATTGGTTCTTGCCCGATTCATCTTCAAGAATCACGGCGTCAGCGAGGACGCGGCATCAGCCTTGCTACTGTTGAGCGCCGTCATGGATTTACGGGAATTCGGTCGCAAGCTCGTCAATACCATATTGCGCGACGCAGTATGGCTGCTGCTCCTCTGCCGCGAATCATGTGACGCGTCGTAGCCCCATCGTGCTATAGCGGCGGGTTCCTTCCGACGGACTAGCGCCCGCGACCGGATCGATCTTCGGATGGGTTGTAAACTTGAATAGTGTAGTAAGCGATAAAACCCTCGGGCCGGCGTTCGATCTCTGGGGTTGGCCGAAAAATGCTTTGACGTCTCGCAATGTGCTCTGGCCGCGAATAAACGAACCGATCCGCCGAGTGTAGAATTCGTTCGGTGTCGCCTGCACGATATAAGCGGGCGGCGCCGTTAAGATGCCGGCGCGATTAAAGTGGAAGGCAAGGGCGTCGGCTCCATATCCATGGTTAAACGGATCGGCCGTGTCAGTCGTGGGAGTGCTGTCAATGCCCAGCTGATGACTCAACGATGAGCCAGGGCGGACTAGGTAATAGCCAGTGCGCGGGGCCCGAGTGCGACATAATGTGAATCGTCGTGCCAGGAAGTTGCGGAAACTGAGAGTGTAAGTGTCAGCGAAACCACCAGAGCGATCGGTCGAACTAACATAGTCATGCAACAATAACTAGATCCTCGTTCTGTGCGCGAGCCTTGCCTTCGATAGATTCCTACTCGCCTCTTATAGGCGATTGAGAGCTACCTCCTTCGTGCGCATGCACCGTACACGCAGGTCTCCATCTTCCTAGGAGGGACCCACAATGAGGATAGAGCATACGATACGCGTGCCACCACAGTTATCGTCATAGTAGCGGCAAGCTCGCCACAGGACGAGTCCGTTGGGCTGGCGGACTTGTAGGCCTGCGATCGGACAATCGAGCACGTCTGCGCTCAGACCGACCGCTTTTGTCATGTCGAGCAAGACAGTTTACCCGCCGCGGCGGGAGACGCTCTTTCTATTCCGATATTCGTCTCTCTTTGGCCGCGCCTCGGTGCGCTCAGAGTGAGTCGATCTCTTATTGCGGCGGAAGAATAATTACGGTATCCCCGCACTCCTCGGCGGCATGACAGAGAAGGCCTTATGTGGTCAGGCTTGGTTCGCCAACGCATCAATCTTTTGCCACTCTGCCGAAGTTAAGCTAATCGTCGCGGCCGCGACGTTCTCTTCCAGATGTGCGACCGACGATGTGCCCGGAATGGGCAACATTACCGGCGACCGATGCAGGAGCCAGGCGAGGGCGAGCTGCGCCACGGTCGCATGGTTATCCCTGGCCGCTGCCTCCAGCGGCTCGCGCTCTCGCAAGCCCCTGCTTCCACCAATTGGTGACCATGGCATAAAGCCGAGTCCCTCTTTCTTACAATAAACCAGCGTTCTTTCCCACTTCCTGTTATTAATGTTGTACTGGTTCTGCACGCTTACGATGGGAAGAACTTTGCGCGCCCGTGCGATCTCTTCCGGCGTCACTTCCGATAATCCCACGTGCCGAATCTTTCCGGCACCCTCCATTTCTTTGAGTGCCCCGAGCGATTCCTCCAGCGGCACTTTTGGATCGATACGGTGCAGTTGATATAACTCGATACGTTCGAGCCGTAGCCGCTTGAGACTCTTGTCTACACATCCTTTGAGATATTCAGGTCGACCATTTGGCACCCACTGACCGGGCCCAGGCCGTGTATTGCCACCTTTCGTCGCAATAACCAAACCTTTAGGGTAAGGATAGAGCGCCTCGGCGATTAATAGTTCATCTACTTCAGGTCCATATGCATCCGCCGTATCGATCAAGTTCACTCCCAGCTCGACCGCCCGGCGCAGCACTTTGAGCGCGTTGTTCCGGTCGGCCGGCCAACCCCAAATGCCTTCGCCGGTGAGACGCATCGCACCAAAGCCAAGCCGATGGACCAGGAGATCGCCGCCTAATCGCCAGGTGGAACTAGTGGAAGGGCTCGTCGATGCCGACGTGGCCGCCAGAATCTTAGTTGATCCTCCCGCTAAAAGCGTACCTCCGGCTGCCAGTGTCATTCCAAGAAACGTTCGGCGGGTAAGGCCATTGCCCGCGGATTCTTCGTGCCTTGGCTCCGGAAAGTTGTCGCTCATGACGTGCCACGTTCACGGGAAATCGCAGCTAGGGCAAGCGGCCGCCCGTAATCGAAGATTGTTCGCTCCGTCCTTTCGCTTTAGTGCAGGATATCGATTTTGCCCGCCAGCGACGAGACTTAATTGTCCTCGGCTACACCGTCCGAAATCGCGGCCTCCTGCCTTGTTCCTGCCGCCGCCGCGTCGCCTGCGACGCTGTTGACGGCGTCGCCTCTTGCATCTTTAGGTCAAACGTCCGAAACAGCGGCGCTAAATCGATTACGTCGTTCGCGGCCGATCTTAATATGCTTCCGAGATTTTGCGCCGCCGACGCTACTTCCACCCGAATTCCATGTCGCCGCAACTTAATTGCGAGATAAGCGAAATCGGCATCTCCAGTTACGAGAATGACAACGTCAGGCCGCATCTCAAGAGAAAGCTCGAGCGCGTCGATCGCCATCATAACATCAACATTCGCCTTGTAATGGCCCTCTTCAGCTGGCGCCCCATCTTTGGTCACGACCATGAACCCGTTCGAACGCAACCAATGGACGAACTTGTTCTTCTTGTCCCGCTCCTCTTGCCAGACCGGGATTGCAGGCGGCAGTCCCGCATAAACCACCATCTCGATCAGCTCTCGTCCTGTGTTTGGTCCAGCCAAAAACTCCCGGAGCTTGATCCAATCAAGACCGCGTCCGACCGTTCGCACGGAACTCCCAACGTTTGATTCATCTACCAGGACCAACAATCGAGAGCGCGGAGCGTTCCTTGAATCTTTCTTTTGCATCGCAGTTCGATTCTTTCAACTCTGAGCGATCAATTAGCAATCTTTAGATCACTGACCTTGTGCGCTTGATGGGTCAAGTCCCGACATTGAGACCAAACCCGCGACACTAACAGACGGGCGCACAAAACGCCAAATAGACAGCCCGAAAACTAAGGAAATTTTGCGGCGGTTCTCCTAGCGACGCTTCCGCCAACCAACCGTTGATGTCTCCAGAGTGGCATTGGACAAAGTCGATCTGCGCAAGATCAGGTGGTCGGCATTCCATCCCGCCGTAAATACGTAGGTGTGGCCTGATCGTATCGTCAAACGCGTTGAGGTGGGCCTACGAACATCGGTGTTAGGCAGAGCGAGCACGGTCAATACATGATGTCCCGCCGACACGTATTTGCACAATTAGACGACCACCTTTATGGTTGGTGCTTGCCGACCCGATCTCAATGCCGATGACGAAGATTGCCGAGACAAAAGCAAAAATCAGAAAGACTCGGCCCGTGAAATTAGACCTCGGGTTCATAACTCAAAATAGCTCCAGGACTATTTTGTCAATAATCTGACAACCCCGCGAGCTTCATAGCTCATTAATTGTCGTATGAACCGACGTGTTTATTAGGGATTCGTCCAGTCTGACTGCACGCTTAATCGGTTGCGCAAAATTTAGTGCGCTTCTACTTTGCCTCTGGTCTCGACACGTTCGCCTTCCGAGACGTCATCTCGTCTGCTTCTTCGTGTTCTTTGCGAGGGCGAGGCGCTCCGTCTTCCGGCGGCGTCTGGCGCGTTTCTTAGCGTTGTCTCTGCCTTTGCTGTTTCCCATAAGGCTTAAAGACTCCCCAGTTTCTCTAGCGGTTCCAAGCTATTTCGCCATATCCCGACCGCCCATGTCGGCCATCCCTTGAGTCCATTCAGCGCATCCGCGGTTTCGCAAAAAGCGCTAGCTGTGAATTTATGCATGGCCGACATATGCAAAAAGCGAGGAGAGACTCGTTGCGGCTTTTCGCAGCGGTTTGTTGCAGCGTGAAGGACGTTGACAATGACAAGGCAACCTGCCTCTGATTGTCCTTCAGGATCACACGGACGGTCCATTTCCCGGCCGGATCGTTCGGCTCACCAGTAAAGCTAAGAATCGGAGCGGAGAAACGGACGTTGGAGGCGTCGCCCTCAAGTTTGCCGCGGAAACAGATGGCATCGACCTGATGAACTGAAGAAGTGCCATTGGGCCTAGTCACGTCGATATCACAAGTCACATCAGCGGTTCCGTTGGAGTCCGTCTTCGGATTAGAGAAGAACGTAAGGATGAAAAGCTGTTTTCCTCTTTCAACCGTGTCACTGCCGTTAAAGTGCGGGATTATCTCCGGTGAAGTCTCCCATTTCTTCTGCCAATCGGTGTCGGGGGTAACGAGAAGCCAGCCGCCAAAACCGTCTTTCGATGTCCGAAATTCAGTGTCGGGCGCCGGGTTTCCCTTCGCATCTCTCCATATAATATCCTGAGCAAAGGTGATGGCGGTGAGTGCGAGAAACGCGTATGCACTGAATGGTAGTTGGATGATGCGACGCATTGATTTGCGGCCTTCAAAGATTAGTCGTTAACATGACTGCCCCCGGTCGTCACACGCAAGACTACTCCGATTAAGCGTGCGGAACTGCCGGCGATCTACTGCGGTTGTGCTTAGATTGAACCTCCCATCGCTAACAGCCGCACCTGACCATTGATTTACCTTACCGCGGGGACCCAAGGCTACCCGTGGCGCCTTGGCTCGACGGTGTGCGGCTCCAAAAGCGGGCAAAGAGGGTAGGTCAGACCACTGGGTGGTCTGTTTTACTCAAGCGTGAGCAGCCGCGGGTGTCTGCGTCCTCTCAAGATCTCGGCCGGGACGGATCGACAAACGCCACAGGAGAGCGGCGGGGAGGCGACGAAACCGTTCAACGGCTGCTTTCCGGCGGCGCGCTCTGTCGCGCTGCTTGAGGACCCGGATTTGATTGCGAACATGGATCGCTCCGGCGACGAACGGCGCACAGCCAACAGTAAAGGTTGGTTCGAGGCGGTAAATTGTCATGTCCACGTTTTATAATAATTATAATAATTTCGCAACAGCGCATTTCTCTGGATGCCTGGAGTAGTGGCAGTGATCACTAAACTTCGCCATGTAACTATCTGATTCACAACATTATATGCCAGGACCACGCTGTTTTAAGATAGTTGGAGGGTGACACCACAGGCCCCCATAACT
The DNA here is from genome assembly GCA_003217965.1 of Verrucomicrobiota bacterium. Lineage (GTDB taxonomy): Bacteria > Verrucomicrobiota > Verrucomicrobiia > Chthoniobacterales > UBA10450 > AV69. The sequence continues at coordinate 9,023 of QHNB01000128.1, forward strand.
CCCCGGTATCCGGCAATCTCTCGCGGGCGACCCCGATATCGCTATCGCTGAGCCGATACCGCCCAAGCCACTGTTAAAGCGGTAGATACATCCAATCGTGGGTCGGCGGAAGACCCGCAGCTTGAGGCATTCCATCAGGACGCACGGCTGCGTTGTATTTCGCATCTCTCGAACTGTGAGGGGCTTGTAAACCAATATTTGCTCGAATTGTCTTTCTCCGACGATTCGTTGGCTTTTTGGGCACTATCGAAACTCTGCAGTGACGAAAGCAAGTAAGCAGCTACACGGGTACGATTTACAACCACTAGCCCGCGATCATAAAATTATTCGACGTTAGCACCCTCCAAAGTTAAGGCATGTGCGCGGCGGGCGACCGCCTCCGCGCGCCGCCAACGGCGGTCGGTTCTGAGACAAACAACAGGCTAACGCATTTCAGAACCGGCTTTCGCCTTTGCGGCAAAAGTGAGGACCGATCCTTTCAGTATCGACGGCCCAGATTATCCACTTTTGGTCAGAGGTAATTGCAATTGGCTGCAATCAACGCCGGAGACTTTCAAACCCCCAAAGAAGAATGAGTCACATATAGGAGTCCGAAAGCGATGGGCTCATCGTATGAAGTCAGATGCGATTTTCAGCGAATGAAGAATGGAGCCCGACGGGAAGCAGTAGGAGGGATCGCCACTACATTCGCGCTCCCATTCAGCGTATCAGCTTTCCAAATGCCGCTTCAGCTTTTACGTCGATGGTGAGGGCTGTTGGGCTTCGAGGGATTGGTAACAGACGCCAATAAATCCAGGCGCGGCCGCTTCAGAACCCGCCGGTCTTCTCCATTTTGGGTGCAGCAACTTATGGCGGCTAAACGATACCGTTCAGCTCTTTGGGCAATTGCTTCGGATCTATCGGATAAAAAAGTTTTTTGTCGTGTTCTTCCCCAGGCTCCAATTCAGCTTCGGGAGCACCAATGATAAGCCACAGTACTTCGCTTTCGGTGTCGTTGAATACTTGCCGTAAGAGCTTGGGACCCACCAGCACTCCACCATGCCCTTTGCACGGTGACTGTCTGTTCGTTGATCCGCATGCGTCCCACACCTTCTACAACGAAGTAAAACTCCTCCATCCGAGGGTGCTTGTGCGCATTGGGGATTTTCATCATATTGGATGGTCTCCAAGAGAGGTCTTCTGGCTGAATTACAAAGTAGGTCTCAATCGGTATCATGGCTGGCGGTGCATTCGGGTATCGCTTGCTCACGGCGCCGAAGATTTCAGCTCGGCGCCTTTCTCGGCCAGTAATTCGCGCAGCACCGAACGATGACAATATGCTTCGTTCTCGCAGTAGCAGCCGACTGAAAAATTGCATTGGCGGGAGAGCGACGCGAGTAATTCGATCGCATGGCTATTCTCCGGATTGGCCATTTCAGCCCGGTACTTTTTGATGAACTTTTTCCATTGAGCGGGGGTC
>QHNB01000012.1 GCA_003217965.1 Verrucomicrobiota bacterium
GATGATCTCATCGTCGCGCAATCCGATGTTCCTGTCGCTTTTTGTCGAAAATACTATTGCCAGCATCTCTGCTTTGACTTCGGTCGCAAGGAAAAGGCTGGTTTACACGAATTTCATCGTCTCTGCCGGGCAAATGAGATTCCAGTCGCATCGGAATTGCCGCTGCATCTCGTGTGAAAAAAGCGTCGGACGTACGCATCGGTATTTCAGGCTGGAACTACCAAGGCTGGCGCGGAGTCTTTTACCCCAAAGGACTTTCGCAAACGCGGGAACTCGAGTTCGCCTCGCGTGCGCTAAACTCGATCGAAATCAATGGTTCTTTTTATTCTCTGCAGCGGCCCGAAAGCTATCGCCGCTGGCGGGCAGAAACACCGGATAATTTCATTTTCGGCGTAAAAGGTGGTCGCTTCATCACTCATATGAAAAAGCTGCGTGATATCGAATCTCCCCTGGCGAACTTTTTCGCCTCCGGCATTCTCGCACTCGAAGAGAAACTTGGTCCGATCTTATGGCAATTTCCGCCAAACTTCGGCTGGTATCCGCAACGTTTCCGGGATTTTTTCACGTTACTGCCGCGAACCACTAAAGAAGCGGCGACGCTAGGGAAGCGGCACGATTCAAAGCTGAAAACCCGCGCCTGGTATAAGATCGAGCGGGAACGGACTCTCCGCTATTGTGTTGAAATTCGTCATTCTAGCTTTCTCGTCCGGGAATTCTTCGATCTTTTGCGCGAATTCAATGTTGCATTCGTCTTCGCTGATACCGCGGGCAAGTGGCCCTATGCGGAGGATCTCACTAGTAATTTCATTTATTGTCGCTTGCATGGGGACACGCAACTTTATGCGAGCGGTTATAGCGGGAGTGCGCTCGATTGGTGGGCCGCCCGTCTCAAGCTTTGGCGGGAAGGCCGTCAACCAAACGACGCCAGACTGATTGCTCCTATTCGGAAGAAAGAATCGCGACACGACATCTTTGTCTATTTTGATAATGACGCTAAAGCGCATGCTCCCTTTGATGCCCAACAGCTCGCGCAGCGAATGAATGTGGAATGGGCTGCGCTGAGTTGTCAGCAGTGAGTCTGCGCATAAAATAACCAGTGCAGCCTCTTTGGATTCTCTCACGAGGGAGCGACAACGACGCCGGGTTTTCCTGGGCGGATCTGTGCGGCTCCCCGTGGATTGCGCATCTCTTACAACGAAAGGGTTTCAGCTGCGAAGACGAGGTTCGTTCTTTTCTGAATCCGCGGCTGGCTGGTCTGCGTGATCCATTTTTGCTCGAGGGAATGGGGGAAATCGTCGAACGCGTTTTCCGGGCGATTGATCGCCGTGAGCGCGTTGTTCTGTTTGGCGACTACGACGTGGACGGTGTGACCTCGCTAGCCCTCTTGTCCAGCGTGCTGCGGGCTTACGGTTGTGAGGCAGCGCTCTTTCTACCGCACCGCATCGAAGAAGGCTACGGCTTGAGCGCGGAGGGGATCGGCCGTTGCCTGAAAGAGCACCACCCGCAACTGCTTATTGCGGTCGACTGCGGCACGTCATCGTTTTCAGAAATCGCGATGATGCGCAAGTCGGCTGTCGATGTGATCGTGCTTGATCATCATGAACCGAAGTCAGGACGACCTGATTGTTTGTTTGTAAATCCGAAACTGACCAACGCCGACTTCGCCTACCTGTGCAGTGTTGGGCTGGCTTTTAAGCTATGTCACGCCTTGCTGAAAGCCCGGCGCATTGATTTCGACCTGAAAGCGGCGCTTGATCTTGTTGCCCTCGGCACTGTCGCCGACATCGTACCGCTTCAGGGCGATAATCGCATTTTTGTAAAAAGCGGTTCGGCCATTCTGGCACGATCAAATCGACCGGGAATCGTCAAGCTCATGGAAACGGCGGCAGTGAAACCGCCGATTATGCCGGAGGACATCGGGTTTCGTCTCGGGCCGCGATTGAATGCGGCCGGCCGGCTTGCAACCGCCGAAAAGGCATTGCTATTACTCCTCACAGAAGACGAGGTCGAAGCCGAGCGACTCGCGCGGGAACTCGATGCCCAAAATCGCGATCGTCAGGAAATGGAAAAACAGGTAGTGCTCGAAGCGGAGCAACAGCTTGCCCAAAACTGCGATTTGACGCGTGACGCTGCGATTGTGCTTGGCGCCAAAAACTGGCACCCGGGAGTGATCGGGATTGTGGCATCACGGATTTCAAAAAAGTACCACCGGCCGACATTTATCGTTGGCTTCGATGATAAAGGGGCCGGAAAGGGAAGCGGGCGCGGAATTGAGGGTTTCTCGCTGATCGCGGCGTTAAACGAATGTGCCAGTACTTTGGAAAAGTTTGGTGGACACGAAATGGCGGCGGGTATCAGCGTGCTAGCGCAGAATTTTTCCCGTTTTCGCGAGATGTTTCTCGCCGCGGCTGCTCAACAATTGACGGCGGACGCTCTCTTGCCTCGGCTCCAGCTTGATGCCGAGTTGGCGCTCTCCGACGTCAATTTCGATCTGCTGCACTGGCACGAGATGCTACAGCCATTTGGCAATGGAAATCCGCAGCCACTCTTTGTCTCGTGCCAGGTCGAACCGGCGGCGCCGCCCCGCGTCGTGGGCGAGCGGCACCTCGCTCTACGTTTAAAACAAAGGAACTGGCAGCAACGAGCGATCTTTTTTGATGGAACGATCGCGCCTCTTCCGCAGCCGCCGTGGGATGTAGCCTATCGGATCCGCTCGGACTTTTACGAGGGCGAAACACGAATTCAGCTGCAAGTGCAGGCGCTTCGGGCCGCCGTACCATTTGATTGATGGATATCGATCAGCTGTAGCGGAGCTCAGTTGGATTCCACGGCCGCGTATCATCGCTTTGCGGCGACTGGGAATTCATACTGCCGTAGATTTGCTGACGCATTACCCGCGCCGTCACGAAAATCGTCAGCAGTTCCCAAATTTCCCCCGGGAAGAAATGAGTTCGCCGGTTTGCTTGTGTGGGAGGGTGACTAAGACGCGGCTGATGCGTTTTGGTGGGCGAAAAATCTTTGAGGCGGTCCTGGAGGAGGATAATGCCACTGCACTCAGTCAGCCGCTTACGTGTCGCTGGTTTAATTTGCATTATATCCAAAGAATGGTCGCGACCGGGCAGCGGATTGTCATTTTTGGGCGACTAAAGTTACGCGGGCAGCGGCGGATCATTGATCATCCTGAATTCGAGGTCATTGAAAATGACGACGAAATTTCGATTCATTTTCGCCGCATCACTCCCATTTATCCAGCAACGGAAGGCATTTCGCAACGTCTCTTGCGGAGCTTGATCTTCCATTTGCTCGAACAAGTGGAGCAAAGTTCCCTCGATGTGGAATTGCCGGCGGAACTGGGTGGCGAAGGGCATCCGGATGCGCTGCGGCAAATTCATTTTCCGGAGAGCGAGGAGCAATTGGCCGCTGTCCGTGATCATTTGGTTCTCGGCGAATTTTTTCGAATGCAGATGCAGGTTATCTCGCAGCACGCACAGAATGCCACGCGTGTCGGTTATCGTCATAAAACGAGCGGGGCATTGCCGGAAAGATTTCTAACCGCACTGCCGTTTGTCTTAACCAAGGCGCAGAAACGCGTGCTCGCTGAAATCCGTCGCGATCTGGCAATGGAGCCGCCGATGAACCGCTTGTTACAAGGCGATGTCGGCTCGGGCAAAACCGTGGTCGCGATCGCAGCGATGCTGGTTGCGGTCGAAGCGGGATCGCAAGCCGCATTTATGGCGCCCACCCAGATTCTAGCCGAGCAGCATTATTCGGTTTTGCGCCGCTGGCTCGATCCGCTCGGTATTCGTATTTCGCTTCGGACTGGAGCGCGCCAGGAGGAATCGTTTCTACCGCTAGTGGAACGCGAAGACACCGCGCAGATCGTCGTCGGCACACACGCGCTCCTTTATGAAGGAGTGCAATTTTCCAATCTGGGTCTGGCTGTCATTGATGAGCAGCACAAATTCGGCGTGGCCCAGCGCGCGAAACTCACATCTCGTCAGCCTGCGCCAGACGTTCTTGTCATGACAGCCACGCCCATACCACGGACTTTGACAATGACGATTTACGGCGATCTGGATGTTTCGATCATTAACGAAATGCCGCGCGGGCGCGGCGAAATCAATACGCGCATCCTGCCTCAAAAGCAGATCGGTGAGGCGCTGACATTTACCCGCGACGAGCTTCGGTTCGGCCGACAGGCCTACATCATTTATCCGCTCATTGATGAAAGCGAAAAATTGGACGTAAAAGCGGCAGCGAAAGAATTCGAGCAATGGCAGGAACGGTTGCGGCCATTTCGCTGCGATTTATTGCATGGACGCATCGCCTCTCCTGAAAAGCAGTCGATCATGCAACGATTCCGCATCGGCGAGACGCATGCCCTTATTAGCACGACCGTTATCGAAGTCGGCGTGGATGTGCCGAATGCGACGGTAATGCTTATCGAGAATGCAGAGCGATTTGGTCTCTCCCAGCTGCATCAGTTACGTGGCCGAGTTGGTCGGGGAGCATATACCTCGCACTGCTTATTGCTAACGGCGGACCAATCGCCGGAAACGATGTCGAAATTGTCCGTGCTGGGGAGAACCACCAATGGTTTTGAAATAGCGGAAGCCGATTGGGAATTGCGTGGTCCGGGCGACCTACTTGGAACAGCTCAGAGCGGACTGCCAGAATTCAAACTTGGAGACCTGAAGCGTGACGCGGCGTTAATGCAAAAAGCGCGTGCCGCCGCGCGAACATTGTTCGAGGGCGACCCAGGACTCGAAAATCCCGAAAATCAACGTTTCCGCAGCTTAATTGTCGAAAGACAGGGACAAAGCTTTTCGCGCGTGAGCTAATGAAGAACTTATTGAAATTCTTGTTATTCGTCGTGCTCGTGAGCCTAGGAATTTCTCTGCTCTACGACTACCGAATGAAGCACGGCGGTTTAAGCATAACCGAGCGCGCCCCCGAAAAATACACATTACCAAATTCACCGCCGGTTGATCGAAAAGAAATTGGGACTCTCGACGAATTTAATCGCGAGCGCCGGGTTCTGGTTGCGAACGTAGTGCCGTCAGTCGTGAGTGTGAAGACATCAAAGAAGATCGCGATCCGAAAACAATATGCACTCGATCCATTTGATTATTTTTTCCGCGGACCGCGCCAGTTTCGCGATCCGAACGACGCGGCCCTGGTGCAAAACTCGCTTGGTTCGGGAGTGATTGTCACGAATGAAGGACACATCATCACCAACAATCACGTTGTCGATCAAGTTGATGATATTGAAGTCCAGCTTGCGGATGGTCGCACGAAGAAGGCGCGTTTGATTGGGAGCGACGCCGAAGTCGATCTCGCCGTATTGAAAATTGATGAGGCTGGACTCAAGCCGCTGAAGCTGGGGGACTCCGATGCGGTGCAAGCAGGCGACATGGTTTTGGCTGTAGGTAATCCATTCGGCTTCGAAGAGACCGTGACGCAGGGGATTATCAGTTCGAAAGGACGCAAAAATCGCACGGATACTTTTGGGGATCTCCTCCAAACCGACGCGGCCATCAATCCTGGGAACAGCGGCGGACCGTTAATTAATCTTGCAGGCGAAGTGATCGGAATTAACACCGCGATCATTTCGCGAACGGGCGGTTCACAGGGGCTCGGTTTCGCCATTCCATCGAACACGGTGCGCGTAGCGCTCGAGAGCTTGCTCAAAAAGGGACGCATTATCCGGGGGTATTTGGGCATTGCCGGCGCGCAACCTAATCCACAGAATCCGGGCGGGGACAATCCCAATGGGGTAGTTGTCGGCTATGTCGTTCCGAATTCGCCAGCCGCCGATGCGCACCTGCAAGAAGGAGATGTGATTCGGAAGTTCAATGGGAAAGAGGTGAAAGATTTTCGCGACTTGCGTGCGCTCGTGGCCCAGACGGAGATCAACAGGAAAATCGATCTGGAAATCGTCCGTGATGGAAAGCCGCTGAACGTGTCGACGGAAATCCGAGAGCAGCCGCCGGATTACCAGACCTCTCGAGTCCCGCTTCCCGGACAACGAAATCAACCAGGACCGTCGTCGCCTAATCAGCCACCCCAACCGCAGCCAGGGTTTCCTGAATCGCCGGAGGAAGAAAATAACGCTAGCTCCCTGGCCTCAATCCGCGTGGGAGAGCTTACCCCGGAGCTGGCTAAACAGCTTAATCTTCCCCCTGGAGTTCGAGGTGTGGTAGTTACCGCGGCCGAGGGCTCCGAATTACAGGGCGGTGATGTGATCGAGGAAGTCGATCAACAACCAGTCACTTCAGTTGCAGAGTTCAACAAAATTGCGGGAAGCCTCGAAGCGGATTCCGCGCATGTGCTCTCAGTCTGTCGACACCGGGTGCGGTCGTTCATTGTTTTGCGTCCACGGTAAGTTCGGTAGGGCGCGCGCCTCGTGCCGTCCATCCGATTTAGGGTGTGAATAAACGAACTGATGTGAAAGTCTAACCTTTCCAAATACGTAACCCCTACGATGAAACGATTCCTGATTTTGTGGGCGGCATGCGCGCTCCTTATACCGGCGCTGCAGTCAGCACGCGCCGCGGACGTATCGGTTGATTATTTCTATGACAACCTTACCGGCGGAAACTGGTACGAAGTAACTGGCTACGGTTATGTCTGGCAGCCGGACGTCGCAAGTAACCCGAACTGGCGACCGTACACTGACGGCTATTGGGCTTATACCGATGTCGGCTGGACCTGGGTCTCTTATGAAGATTTTGGCTGGGCCACTTACCATTATGGCCGTTGGGCCCGCTTAGCCGACTATGGCTGGGTTTGGGTCCCGGGCTACGATTGGGGTCCGGCTTGGGTATCATGGCGAACCGGTGGGGATTACGTCGGTTGGGCACCCCTGCCGCCAGCTGCAGGCGAAGTCGTTTATGAAGGCCGGCCAATCGATTATCGGGTGGACGCGGAATACGACATCGGTCCTGCATATTACAATTTTATCGATTTGCGCTATATCGGTGAGCCGGTTCTGCGGGATCGGATTTTTCCGTGGGATCAGAACGTTGTTTACGTCGAGCGGACCGTAAATGTTACCAACATTACTTATAACAACGGCCTGGTTTACAACTACGGGCCGGATTACGGAACCTTGAGCGCATACTCGGTTCGTCCAATCCAGCGTCTGAGACTGGAGCGCGCCAATATCGATCCAATCCAAGCGGTGAAGATGGGCAACGTCACCAAAGTCGAAGGCAATAAACTGGTTTTGGCGGCCCCTATGAAACTACAGAAGGCTCCGGCCCAAATGGCACCGCCCAAACTGAAGGGTAAAATAGAACAACCAAAGTTGGAGAAAGGCTGGGCCAATGTGACCGATCCCGGCACCAAGGCGCGGCTAGTGCAGAAGTTTAAATCCGAAAACCCGAAGAATATTCCGAAGCCGAACATTCCGCCAAAAGGCAGTACAAATGCAGCAGCGAACTTGAACGCGCCAAATGCCGGACCGGGCGCTGCCGTTCCTCCTGGCGGTTCGCCATTCCAAGGGAAAGGCAAAGGTAAAGGCGAAAAGTTCCAGACCCAGGCCGGGCAGCCGGCAGCGCCCGCGACATCCGCTGGTCAGGGGTTAGCGCCTGTCGGCAAGGGCAAAAAGAACAAGGGTGAGAGGTTTGAAAGTCAGCCCGGTATTGCTCCGGGAAGTTCGCCTCCTGAAGGGGCCACTTCCTTCGAGGGCAAAGGCAAAAAGAACAAGGGTGAGAGGTTTGAAAGTCAGCGCGGTGTTGCTCCTGGGGGTTCAACCGCCGAAGGGGCGGCTTCATTCGAGGGCAAAGGCAAAAAGAACAAGACTGGCGAAGTTCGTGGACAAGCGATGCCAGGCGCCGAGCAGCCAGGTGTCGGGCCCCTGACAAACCAGCCCGGTGCCGGAAAAGGGAAGCAAAAAGGTGGCCCCCGACGTGAGGAAAATTTAGCCAATCAGAACGTTCAACCTCCTGGCGGCGCAGGAAATCCGCCAGGTGAAGGCAAGCGTAATCGCAAAGCCGAGCGTTTGAACGCCCAGGGCAATCCAAGTGGTCCTCCTCCGCCCCCTCCGCAAGGATTTAACGCGCCCGGAGGCGGTAAAAACCGCGGCCAAGCCCAAGGCCAAGGCCAACCCCAAGGACAGCCACAGCCGCAGGGAACCGAAGGCAAAGGCAAAAAGAACAAGGGCCAACCTTCGCCACCGCCTCCGCAGTAGAAATCTTTCGAAATTGGAAATAGGAACTTCCGCTCATAATCTGGAACCGTCCCACGACTGACGTTGCGCGCGAGCGCGCCGTCTCTTAGAGCAATTCGGCTATTTGCACCGCGTTCAGCGCCGCGCCTTTTAGAAGCTGGTCGCCTGATACCCAGAAAGCGAGACCGTTTTCAAAACTGCAGTCACGCCGTACCCGGCCCACTTGGCAGTTATCTTTACCTGCAACAGAGTGGGGTGTCGGATATCGGCTGTGGGCAGGCTCATCCACCAGTTCGATCCCTGGAGCTTTCGCTAGAACTTCATGTGCGCGTTTGACCGAGACCGGCTCGGTAAACTCGGCGTGCACGGCAACAGAGTGCGCACGATAGACCGGCACGCGCACGCATGTAACGGAGGCGCAGAACTTCGGGTGGTGCATGATCCGGCGTCCCTCATTTTGCATTTTCATTTCCTCCTTCGTGTAGCCGGTTTCGAGAAATAGATCGACCTGGGGTAAGACGTTGAAGGCGATCGGATGTGGATAAACTTCAGGTCTCATCGGTCGATTTTCCACAAACGCTTGAACTTGCTGCTCCAGTTCGACAATGGCGCGCGCACCGCTACCGGACACGGCCTGATAACTCGCTGCGAAAACCCGCTCCACATTGAACGTCCGATGCAGGGGATAAATCGCCATTAATGCGATGGCAGCGGTGCAATTTGGATTGGCGATAATCCCATGATGCAACTTCACGTCGTCCCTATTGATTTCCGGAATGACAAGAGGAACACCCGGGTTCATCCGGAACATGGAGGAATTATCGATTACGATGGCTCCAGAATCCCGGGCTATCGGAGCGAACTCGCGGGCAATCTGGCCACCAGCACTGAACAAGGCAATGTCGATGCCGCGAAAGGAATTGCGCGTCAGTTCTTCGACTGCAATTTTTTCTCCTTGAAACGAAACCGCTTTCCCGGCGGAACGCATTGACGCCAGGGGTCGAATTGAGCGAATGGGAAAATCACGTCTCTCGAGTACTCGAAACATTTCCGTTCCGACCGCGCCGGTCGCCCCGACGACGGCGATATGATAACTTCTCATTGCCAGCAGCAGTTTAGGACGGCGCTATTCCGATGCAAAATTCTCCGGTTAAGATTGATGTCTCGATTGGTAAGCAGGAGCTGAAACTGCGCCGTGGCCGAAAAATCATTCGGCGCTACCCGGTTTCGAGCTCGCGTTTTGGCTTGGGGACTGAACCTGGCAGCAACAAAACGCCGCTCGGCAAATTTCGCATTAGCGATAAAATCGGGGCGGACGCTCCGCCCGGTACGATTTTCGTGGGGCGCGTCCCGCTCGGCCCGAACGATGAGCTACCGGCGACGGAGGATCTTGTACTTTCGCGTATTCTCTGGCTCGATGGGTTTGAACGAGCCAATGCCAACACCCGTGATCGCTTTATTTACATTCACGGCACGAAACACGAGGACAAAATTGGACAGCCTAACAGCCACGGATGCATTCGGATGCGAAACGCTGATGTCATTGAGCTTTTCGAATTGGTGGACGTGGGGACGCCGGTAACGATTAAGAAGTAGGAGGTCGAGCAACCTCACCGCGCGCGGCAAAGAAAATCGTTGCGTGCCCCGAGTTGCCAACTTAAAAGCTCGACAGCAACTAGCTGCGAAAGGGGTGAGAAACAGAATGCGAATTTTAAAAGCAATAATGATCGTGGCCGTTTTGGCCGGCGCCTTAAGCTTGGGCGCGTGCGCTCAAAGAAAGGAGACGGTGGCCACGGAGACAACTGCCGGGCGGACGTATACCAAGTAAACTCACGTTCGCTGGGTGATCTGCGGAAGCATTTAACTTAAGGCCAGGTCGCATCGTCGGCCTGGCCTTTTCCCTTTCAGCGGGAGAGCGGCCTTTGTCATTTGATAACGAACAACTAAAGTTCGCGCTGTGAAGATTTCTGGCAGCCCGATCTCGCTGGCGGAGTTGAACACGGCCGCTTACGGCTGCGAACCGGTCGAGCTGACAAACGAAGCGCGCGAGCGTATCCGCAGCTCGCGCAAAGTCGTCGACGAAATCCTGCGGCGCGGCGAAATTGTCTACGGCATCAGCACTGGTTTCGGCAAACTATCCGACGTCAAAATCGCGCCGGATGCGCTTCGACAATTGCAACTTAATCTCGTCCGCAGCCACTGCTGTGGTGTGGGCGAACCCCTCCCAACTCCAGAAGTTCGCGCTATGATTTTTTTGCGAGCCAACGTGCTCGCGCTCGGATTCAGTGGGGTCCGCCTCGAAGTCGTTGAATTTCTATGTCACATGCTGAATCGCGGAGTCTACCCCGTGGTTCCCGAGAAGGGTTCGGTTGGCGCGAGTGGCGATCTTGCTCCTCTGGCCCATCTCGCTCTGGGGATGATTGGTGAAGGGGAAGTATTTTGGGAAGGCAAAAGGCTGCCATCCGCCGACGCGCTGACTAAGGCAGGCTTGAAACCAATTGTGCTGGAGGCGAAGGACGGCCTGGCCCTCTTAAATGGCACCCAGGCGATGCACGCCGTCGGCGGCCTTGCTTTATTGCGCGCGAAGCGCCTCGCCCACGTCGCCGACGTGGCGGGTGCGATGACGCTTGAAGGATTGATGGGCACACCGCGCGCCTTTGACCCACGTCTGCAACGGGCCCG
>QHNB01000129.1 GCA_003217965.1 Verrucomicrobiota bacterium
ATACCAGTTTTGCCGGCGCCGATTTACTCTTGTAAACTGCGGCCATGAAAGCCCCATTTGAACTCGGAGTGGTGGGTCACTTCGGCCTAGCGGTGCGCGATCCGAACAAGAGTGCGAAATGGTTCGAGCGCGCCCTTGGTTTGAAAAAGGAATTCGAGTTTGAGGGCAGTGTCGCCATCGGAAATGACAATGTCACCATTGCCCTGCATAAAGGGAAGCCGTCGCCTGGAACACTTGGTCACATGTCATTTCACTTGCCCAACATGACGACGTTGCGAAAAGCACTGACGCACTTGAAGAAGATTGGCGTGGATCTCGAAGATCCGGGTGACGAGATCGGGCCAGAAGCGCCGGGCTCGCCGCATAAGGGTCTCTGGTTTCACGATCCGGACGGCTACAGGTGGGAGCTTTCCGTGCAAGGTGGTAAGTAAGTAATTGGCATGAGATGGGAAAACGCAGAGCCAACGAGAGCAAATGGGTCAACTCGGCGGTCCAGGAAACGGAGAACTAAGAGAACACGCAAGCCCGTCTCAGTCAGGGCTGGTCAGCTTGAGTTCTTCAAAGTCAATACCGGCAGGTGGGAATGGCGCGATGCCTATCACTGGCTGCTGGCGTTAAATTGGCCACGGTTCGCCGCCCTTATCATTTCGGCTTACGTCATTATTAACCTCGTCTTTGCCGCACTCTATGCCGTTGGCGGACCTTGCATCGCCGAGATGACTCCCGGCTCGTTCCTCCAAGCTTTCTTCTTCAGCGTCCAAACATTGGCGACGGTCGGATATGGCCACATGTATCCGCAAACTCTCTACGGTCACGTCGTTACTACAATCGAAATTATGTCCGGCATGTTCTGGCTCGCCGTCATCACCGGCTTGATCTTTGTCCGCTTCTCCCGGCCGACCGCGCGCATCCTTTTCAGTAAATCAATTGTCATTACCCAATTCGACGGCCGGCCAGCGTTGATGTTGCGGGTGGCGAACATGCGCCATCACAGCATGGTCGAAGCCGAATTTCGCATCATGTTTCTGCGTGACGAACCAATCGCGGAAGGAGGAACATTTCGCCGGTTCTACTCCCTGAAACTAGATTTCGACCGGCTGATAGTTTTCCCCGCGGCGCTGACGCTGCGCCATTTCATCGATGAACAAAGTCCACTTTACGGAGCAACTCCGGAGTCGCTCGAAGCCGGCGATGCGCGGCTGATCGCATCGGTGGTGTGCGTGGAAACGGTGATCCCCGCTGCCGTGCAGAGCCAACAAGACTATTCCTGGCGCGACGTTCGCTTCGGTGAACGCTTCGTCGAAATTTATAGTGAGATGGGTGATGGGAAATTAACCGTCGACTACGGCCGCATCCACGATACCGAGCCGGTGATGAAATAGTTCGTGTAGCAAGCAGAAAGTAAATCAGGAAAGCAGGGAGTACGGAAGAGAGGTATAGGCAATTAGCTCCAAGGCATGGTAGCGGCGGTCCTATCCGGTCGTGCCGGAGTGGCACGAAGGCGGATGAACGTCGAAATCGTTACGTTGGCGGTGAGACACCGCCGCTACAGGGTTAGTTCGATCCGCGATACGACCCGGCGCAAATCGCTGAGTAGAATTTCCATGTCACGCAAGGTTGTGCGGTAGTTCATGACGCAGCCACGCAGAGCGAACCGCCCGTGAATCAGCGCATTCGAAAGATATGCGCTGCCGTCGCGTTCTAGTTCAACGAGCAGCCGCTCGTTCAGGGAATCGAGCTCATCGTTAATTTTTCTGCGCGTACTTTCATCTGCGCTGGTCAATGCCCGCTTAAATTGCGCTGGCACATAGCGAAAACAAAAAATCGATAGCTCGACCGGCGCGAGCATTTCGAAATCAGCGCTTGCCTGCACCAGTTGCTCGAAATGTCTCGCGCAAGCGAGATCCTTTTCGATCGCTTCACCAAGTGCGCGAACTCCAACGCCTTTAAGCATCATCCAAACTTTCAATGCTCGGAACCGACGCGATAGCTCCGGCCCGTAATCCCAGAAAGCGAATGCTTCCTCTGCTTCTTGGGCGATGACGCGCGTGTATTCGGCCTCTTGCGCGAAGGTAGCGCGGGCCGCCTCCGGATCGCGATATAAGATGCAGCCGCAATCAACCGGAAGGTAAAGCCACTTGTGTGGATCGAGTGCGACCGAATCAGCTTTATCGATCCCATCAAATAATGGTCGCGCTGATTTCGCAAGCACAGCAAAGCCGCCGTAGCAGGCATCGACGTGCAACCAGAGATTGAATTGTTGCGCGATCCTGCTCACTTCAATCAGCGGGTCAACCGTGCCAGTCATCACCGTGCCAGCATTTGCAACCACGCAGAATGGCAAATGGCCAGCGTCCAAATCTTCGTTGATTTTGGCGGTCAGATCGTCGATCCGGATTTTAAAACGTTCATCAACTCTGATCGTTCGGACGTTGTCCCGTCCAATACCCAGCAGCGCAGCCGCTTTGGCGATGGAATGGTGCGTCTCTTCCGAGACATAGAGCCGCATCTCCTGTGGGAGCGATCGTGCACCTTTGCTCAAAAGGTCCTCCGACGCCTTTGCCCGGCGAGCCGCCATTAGCGCCGCCATGTTCGCCATCGAGCCACCGCTGACGAACAGTCCGGCAGCCTTGCGCTCATAACCCAGTATTTCCTTTATCCAATTTATCGTTAGTCGCTCGAGTTCGACCGCTGCCGGAGCGGAGCGCCACGCCGTCAGATTGGCATTTAACGTCGATGCCAATAAGTCGGCAACCGCAGCGATAGCTGTTCCAGGCGCCTGCACATATCCAAACATGCGCGGATGAGCATTGTGCCGGCTTAACTTAATGATGGTATCCCGAAAACTGGCTAGGACGGCGTCAAAATCACTGCGCTCAACCGGCAAAGCTTCATCCAGTTGTTCGCGGATTTGGTTGGAACTCGTGTTGGGATAGACCTGCCGATCTCCGATGGAGGCAAGGTACTCGGCCATCAGGTCGATGGCCGCATTGCCCCATCGACGCATGTCCTCAAGAGACGGATCGAGCGATAAACCTCGAGTATTGGCTGACCGCGATTTGCGAGGTGCAGGCATCGCTCTCGATTCGTGGCCTGCGAGCTTACTTTGGGAAGACAGCCGTTAATTCGACTTCTACGACGAAGGAAGGCGAGAAGAGACGTTGCACCTGTACCCAGGTTGCCGCGGGATAATCCGAGCCGTAATAGGCTTTCCGGACGTCTTTGTTTTTGATGAAGCCATCGAGATCGGTCGTGAATACGT
>QHNB01000130.1 GCA_003217965.1 Verrucomicrobiota bacterium
CATTCCAGCAATTATGATTCTGGTGAGTGGACTGCGCGCTTTTACCTTGTCGATGATAGACTGCAGATTTGTCTCAGTGACGCCGGGGGGGCAGCCCGCGTAATCCGTCGTTGCCGTCGAGCTCGAGCACTAGCACGTCAATGGGCCGCTGCAGCATCCACTAGATTCGCCGCAAGGCAGCGGCAGAGGTATCGCCGCTAAGCCCGGCGTCTTCTACTTCGTAGGGCAGGCCAGGTTCTTCTACTTTCTTTTGGATCAGAGCGGGGTAAGCATCTGCTTTGGCTAAACCGTAACCGGCGGTGATGCTATCACCGAAAAACACGATCGTCTTTTTCGGCGCGACCGCTGCAGGGTCCGCCAGACCCGCGATAACGAGAAGAAAGCCGATGAAGAAGGCGAATAGACTGACTTGAGGTATTCTTTTGCCCACGCGTTGCGAAACGAAACGAAAAGGGAATCAGTTTACTTCTTGACGGCTTCCTTTCTTCTGGCTGCCCAGCGGGCTTTCATAATTTGGGACAGGCGCTTCCGTCCAGCAGGAGTAAGACCGCTCTTCTTTTGTCCTGGCACGGTAGTAGGCGCTCCCGCCCTACCAGCCCTCACTTTAGCTTCTGTAGCGGCGGACATATTATCCGACGATTATCGGCGATGTGGGTTACAAAGCCGCCACTGCAAGTAAGGCCTGCGATTCATCGAGTTCGCAGCCGACACTCCAAAGGCACTCGCGAGCGGGTAGGTGCCGCTACAACTACACGCGCGTATTATCTCCCGTTACGGTAGAAACGCCGGTTTACTGATTACTGGCGACTATTTGCGGCGCAGGGATGTTCGGAGCGGGTATAGCATTGTTTGTTCTGGAGACTGCCCAAGCCACAGCGCCAATGCGGATACGGAAAACGAGCGCGGCTTTCTCAGGCGCGTGGAGACAAACCGCCGTCCGATTCATTAAGATAGATGCACTCATCTGAGGCCAAGCTGGACAGGGAAGCGCCCGTTCTCGACGATCCACGCGAGTCGGAGAAGGTCGCTTCCCGCGCCCGCTTGCGTGTCGCCGAATTGCTGCGAAAGCCGTTTGATGTTCGTTCGATTGCACTCACCGGGCTATTCATCCTGGCGATTTTTTACACGATGTATTTCATACGATCGGTGTTGTTGCCGGTCGTGCTCGCGGTCCTTCTGAGTTACCTCTTTCGCCCAATCGTTCGCGCGCTGGCGCGAATAAAGGTTCCACCCATTATTGGCGCTGCGGTCGTTCTCATTGCGCTGCTCGCGCTAATCGGCTACGGCGTGTCCTCGCTAGTGACGCCGTTCGCCAGCTGGCTACAGAAAGCTCCCACTGGGCTTTCGGAACTCCAGCACAAACTGATGCCGGTGAAGAAATCGATGACGCAGGTGGCGCAGGCTGGCGGCGAGATCGAGAAACTCGCCACGCCGGATTCACAGACAAAGACGGCCGTCGAAGTGAAGGCGCATCCCATTACGGAGATGCTCTTCGTGCGCACCCCTGAATTTGTTGCGAGCGCGGTTTTGCTCCTCATTCTGCTCTACTTCCTCCTCGTCTACGACGGGGTGTTCATGGCCAAGCTCATCAAGTTAATGCCCACGCTCTCGGACAAGAAAACCGCAGTCTCGATCGCGCATGACATCGAGTCGCATGTGTCGCGCTACCTGTTAACCGTGACGATTATCAACACCTGCCTCGGCGTTGCGGTGGGGACGACCGTCGGCCTGCTCGGACTGCGCAACCCGGTCATGTGGGGCGTGATGGTCGCGGTCTTGAACTTTGTACCTTATGTCGGTGCGCTCACGGGAATTATCTGCATGACTGTAGGCGCCGTCCTAAGCTTCGGCAGCTTTGGTTACGCACTTCTTTTCCCTGCGGTGTATCTCGCTTACGGCACTCTGGAGGGAAACTTGGTAACACCATGGGTGATGGGCCGATCGCTCACTTTGAACCCCGTGATCATCCTGCTTTCCCTTACGTTCTGGGGCTGGATGTGGGGAATCGCTGGCATCATTTTAGCCGTCCCGATTCTGGCCGCTTTCAAAATTTTCTGCGCGCACATCGAGCGGCTGGCGCCAATCGCGGAATTTTTGAGCTAAATTTTCAGCGAGGCGTCGTTGCGCGTGCGCCTAATTCGAGGGTTCGTTGCCGGTGAAGACGCGACGCGCGATCTCGAGGCGTTTCGCTTCGAGCCGATCGCATTGTCCGACTGCGCGTTGTTCCAAGTTTGCGTAATCGAGAAGACGGAGTTGCGGCAGGTGTTCGGAAGCCGCGGCAAGGGTGGTCCAGAGCGCGCGTTTACCATTGATCCCGAGCATCACTGCCTCGAGCGCTTGCAGCAGCCCGAGCTGATCATCCGCTGAATCGCTCACGCGAATTTTCGTGCGGGAAAACTTCTCGGCGACCCACGCACCTGCTTTCTTTATCACGCTTTCGTCGGCGCCAATTTTTCTGATCAATTCCTTAAGGGTGCTTTGATCGGTCTC
The DNA here is from genome assembly GCA_003217965.1 of Verrucomicrobiota bacterium. Classification (GTDB taxonomy): domain Bacteria; phylum Verrucomicrobiota; class Verrucomicrobiia; order Chthoniobacterales; family UBA10450; genus AV69. The sequence goes on from QHNB01000130.1 coordinate 2,491, forward strand.
TATTTCTGCGCGCAGATTTTTGAAGAACCATCCCAGCGGTTTGCCTTCGAAAGTTTCGATTAGATGGTCGAGCAAATCTAACGCGGCGACCGAGCCGGCATGGTGATCGTTGAGATAAGTGATGAGAACTTCCTTATTCATCGTCGCGCCGCATTTAACGCAAAATGAGCGAGCGCCGTCGAGCTTGTAACTCCTCGGTAGTTTTCTTTTCCTCTTGAAGGTGCAGAACAAGAAAAGAGCGAAGGAAATAACACGACCGCATCTGCAAAAAGTGCATAGGAGCAGCCCCAAGGTGATCGCGAGGGGGCGCCGAGAGCGGGAAAACTATGAGCACACGAACAATATCCGATTGCGTTATCGCTATTGCCTTCCCGGGTCCGAGTATTGAAGCGCCTACAAAGGCACCCGCTGAAGTAGCGAGGATGCAACGGCGCGAGATGCTCCCGCTGACTGGTGAGTGTCCCGCGATTGACTAGATCGCGAACCTGCCGTGCTGCCAAAGATTTCGTCTTCCATATTAGTACAACGCGCGCGCTCTAGGCAGCGGCTTTGCTCATTCGGACATAGTACCCACGGAGCCGTCTCCACAGTAAATTGTGGAACGGGATCTGGTTCCCAAACGGGAAACGCGCCTCTTGTTCCGTTGCTGCCACGGAAGCAAAGAGGCGCGCTCAAGCGGACTAGATTACCCTTTTAATCTTCGTCCAGCACCACTCGGTCGATCATCATGTCGTCGCCCTCACCGACGTAGTGCACGTGTACAGGGACACCAACTCTCACGCGGGTGCGCACAGTGTCCTCATCAAGTTCTTTGCCGCTTCTGGTCACGTAAACGACCTTTTTCCCAAACCGGTAGTGCCGTGGACCGGTTGTTTCTTTGAGCACGATGCTGCTGCCAGGCGTGTACTCGGTAATGGTGCCATTGCCCTCAGTGGTGGTCGTCGTGGTAGTGGTTTGCGACACTTGCGCCCACGCGAAAGGTGCTGCCAAACCTAATGCGATGTATAGTATAATTCTTTTCATATTTACTTCTTTTTATTGTAGTTATTGTCT
>QHNB01000013.1:0-5748 GCA_003217965.1 Verrucomicrobiota bacterium
AACGCCGGCAACGCGGTTTCACTGCCGAATTTTTGCGTCAGAGCACAGGCCCCCTGGAAGTCGCCCGCCGCCGCTCGTGCGCCTGCCATTGCCCGCCAAGCCAAAGGAAGCCATTCCGGATGGCTGTCGATCACGGCCACCAGAGAACTTAGTCCACCGCGTTCGCGCCAAAGGTGAAAAAGCTGTCGTTTTTCCTCCATCGTTAACGCCTTCAGATCGGGATCCGGCTGGAAAAACGCTCTCAGCGCTTCACCAAATTCTGTCGCTGGCACTTGCGCAAGGTAATCAAGGGCCAGCGTCGGCTGTACGAACGCGAGTTCCTGTAAAATCGTTCGCGCAGTCGCATCCCGCATGGGCGCACTCAATATGATCGTGCGAAAAACATTACGCCGATCCGTTCCTGCACGACGCAGCGCTTCGGCCCATGCGGCGGACGCCAACGACGAATGCCCCGCTCGCAACCAAACGAAACCTTCCCCTATTGGCAGCGAATACGAGGTCGGCTCAAGAGCTCTTGCGCGCCGAAAATCGCCAAGCGCGATTTGCGGTGACAATCCCTGGCTAACTTCGGCGCTTGCCCGCAAGTAGTATAGTTCCCAATCGAGGGGGGCCCAGCTTAGCGCCCGTGTCGCAAGATCGATCGCCTCCGTAAAATTGCGTCCGCGACTGGCTGCCGTCGCAAGTAGTTTAGCGTTTCTGACACCAACCGAGCCTGGTGTTAGCGCCATCGTTCGCCAAGCGATGGTCCAGGACGCCCCCGTGATAAGTAACCCGATACCGAGCACGCGAAACACCCACGGTGTTATTTCTGAAGTTCGTAATTGCGTCGGCCGGTGCAAAGACAGACCAAGCAAAAACATCGCCGAGTAGGCCGTGCCAACCTGATGCCCGGGAACATCAATCAATCCGTGCAGCGCGAACATTAGCGCGCCAATGAGTGCTGCAAGCCGGAATCGTTGATTGGTGCCGACCTGGAGGGGCCAGACGTGGCGAGTCAAAAGGACCGCACCGAGTAGGATGAGCGGCAGAGCCAGAAAACCCATCTCTGCCCATACCCAGAGCCAATCACTTTGGGGATGTGATGCGCGCGTACTTCCGTGGGAGACGTCGCGAAAAATGGCAAAGACCGAGTCGAAGTTGCCCAGGCCGATTCCGCACCATGGCGACGAGCTGATCAGGTTCCAGGTGTCGTGAAAAATGAGGCGGTTAAAATCCACCGAGAAATCGCCGCCGGCGAACTGTTGCAAATGAAGCCGCTCTACGGTTTGGCCACCGGCAATGAGGAGCGCGCCCAGAACAAGCAAGAGGAATGCAATCCCAAGCCATAGTCGCGCCGCGGATCCAACCCATACCGCAACAATGCCGATCCAGATCGCGCTTGCGACTGCCAGAATCACCATCCCAGCACGCGAAGAGTTCAGAACGATCGCGGCGATTACGAGCGCGAGCGCCAGCGTCCAGAGAATCCAGCGTTTGCGTCGATGTCGAATGCCGTCTTGACCGCAAGCCAGGATCAGCACGGACGTGACGCCGAAAAGGTCAGCCGTTTGATTGCGATTCGGAAGTGGCCCAAACCCGCGGTCGTTTTGCCACCAGAGCAGTGGATTATGTGTCAGATAGAACAAAATGCTAAGGCCGGCGATGATCACCACGCCAAAGGCGAAAAGGCGCAACTGGAATCGCGCCACGCGCAGTTCGAGTTGTTGCGCCGAAACACGATAAAGCCAGCAAAGCCCTGCCATCAGACTAACAAAACAACCGGCCGTCAGCCAGGGCTGTGGGGTAACAGAATCAGGTAACCTGATACCGAAATCGTTGATCAGTGCTGTTCGCCACTGCGGGACCAACAACCAGTGGTGAGGCAGGAAGCTAGCGAGCGCGCAGAGCGAGAACGCGACGAACACGCCGTTGATTCCCCAACCAAGCGATCGACGCGGCGGTTGAATGATTAGAAACGCGCCAAGAACAGCGACGACGATTCCTTCCGCCCATTTTACTTCCATCCTATGTCGCTTCAGGGCACGGCTGCAGGGTTATGGCGTGAGATTAGAATTAAAGGCGTCGCGGCGTTCTCCAATGCTGGCGCCCTTTTAGCATAATTGCGCCGATTCTAGCACGAGTTGAAGGGGCTCTCCGCCGAAAGAGCAGAACAGTTTGGCGTGATCTAAGCTCTGAAAAGATTCGCCATGAGATCTTTCGTTGCCGCGATTTCCCGCCCGCCTGCATGTCTGATCGTCATGGGCTTCGGAGCGGTATTGAATTTTGCTCCATCCGCCCAAATTAATCCGGCGGCGAACATCTCACATACGATACGACAGGAAAGATCCGCAATCATTGTTCGTGACGGGACCATCAGATGTCCGCTCCACGAAGGCGAGACGACCTTCATTATTTCGTCCCCTCGCAATTCGTCGCTCGACCAGGTTCTTCTCGTTAATGATAACATGAGCGCACGCGGCGAACTCAGGATTGCTGTGTCGAACGACAAACTTCCCGCTTTGAGCAACAAATGGATACCGGTCAATGGCAGTATTCATTTCCGCCGCAAACGTCTGTTTAATCTTTCTCTGGTGGGGGTAGAGGCTAAATATGTGAGACTCACGTTTCGGGTGGAGCGAGAGCAAGTTAGGGCCGGGCTGGCGAACTGTTCGGCGCTATCGGAAGTGGCGACCCAGCTGATTGCGCTTTAACGCGTAACAAAAAGTCTCGTTTGGACTGCGCAGGCAGGCCAGTGACAGTGCGGCTTTTATATCGAGCTAATGGGTGCATTTAAGGCCGTTGATGCGCCTGCACTAGCGGCACAGAAGTAGCTTTTCTCGCGTGCGCGCAACCGCGCGACAATGCGAGCGACCACAGCAACTCCACTTAACGCGCGGGAACGACAGCGAAGCAGCCATCAACTCAGCCATTCCAAACCCAATGGAAACAAACTCGACTCTTCGCAGCAAACCGCTGCGACGGAAACTGAAAATTATCATCAACTGGTTGCCCGGGCTACGAACGATGCAGTTCGGGATTGGAATCTAGTCACCGACGCGCTGATTTGGCGGCAAGGCCTCGACAGGTTGCTCGGTTGGAAGCCAGCTTCCGGCGATACGATTCTCTTTTGGCAGAAGCGAGTTCATCCAGATGATCGGGCATGGGTGACGGCTTCGATCCGTGACGCAATTAAATCGGACGCGGACCATTGGTCGGGAGAATACCGATTCCGACGCGCCGACGGCACTTACCTGAACGTGTTAGAGCGCGCGATGATTCATCGCGACAAGACCGGTGGAGCGAAACGCTTTGTCGGCGTGCTGATGGAGATCACCGCGCGCCGGCATTTGCACGATCAACTGGTTCACTCACAGAAGATGGAAGCGTTCGGGCAGTTGGCTGGTGGTGTCGCTCACGACTTCAACAATCTGCTCACTGCTATTCTCGGCTATAGCGACTTAGCCATCGCTGAAATCGATGGTCGCAGTACAATCGGAAAATACCTGAGCGAAATTCGCACCGCCGCTAGCCGGGCATCATCGTTAACGCAGCAACTGCTTGCCTTCAGCCGGAGTCAACCGGCCCAACCTCGCGTGCTGGAAGTGAACGCTCTGGTCAGTGGCCTGGAACGTTCGATCCTGCGTTTACTGGGTGAGAATATCGCGATCACTTGCGAACTTTTGCCGGAGGACCGGCTTGCCCATATTCGAATCGACCAAAGTCAGTTCACACAAATCATGCTCAATATCGCCCTCAACGCGCGCGATGCGATGCCGGGAGGCGGCAGGCTGATTTTGAGGACCGAGACTGTTACCATTAGTGCGACGGCACAACACCCCAAGATCCCCGACTTGGCACCCGCTGATTACGTCGTTTTCAGTTTAATCGATAATGGCGGAGGCATGAGCGAAGAGGTAAAAGCACGAATTTTCGAGCCCTTCTTTACTACGAAAGAGGATCGCAACGGCAGCGGCCTCGGCCTTGCGACCTGTTATGGGCTGATCCGCCAAAACGGCGGTCAAATCATGATCGAAAGCGAACTTGGCCGAGGGACGGCAGCACACATTTATTTGCCTCGAGTGCCTAATCCAGCTCCGTCGATCACGCACAAACGGCAACGCCTTTCGAGCATGCCGACCGGAAAAGAAACTGTGCTCGTGGTGGAAGACGATTTAAGCGTGCGACATGTTACCGTCCGCACCTTGCGCTTGCTTGGTTACAATGTGGTTGAAGCGATGCGGGCTGACGAAGCGAAGCGCTGCATGATCGAACACCCGGAGTCAATTGACCTGGTTGTGAGCGATATCGTTTTACCCGATATCAGCGGCCGCGACTTTGCCAAGTGGATCCGGGCGCACAGTCCTCGCACGCAAGCAGTTCTTATCTCGGGTTATCTGCCCTACGTGACATCGGGAGACGAAGATTCCTTTCCTGTTTGTTTGCCTAAACCCTTTGATCCTGAGCAGCTTGCCAGCGCTGTTCGCAGCGCTCTCGATGCCGCTCCCGTAAACTGAAGCTCGCGGGCAAGCGCATCGCCGAACATTGCGCACTAGTCGCCGGGCCGAAAACATTGCCGCCGTTTCTAGCGCAGTGTATGCAACGGCGTGATCACGTTCGCTGATATCGAGTCAGCTCGGGAGCGAATCAAGGGCGCAGTCTACTACTCCCCCTTGTCGGCTATCGATCTCGTTGAGTGAGCTCACCGGCATGAAGATTTTCTGTAAGCTGGATAACTTGCAACGTACCGGAAGCTTCAAAGAACGCGGTGCACGCAATGCGCTCTCGCAGTTATCCTCAGACCAGAAAAAACGCGGGGTAATCGCAGCCTCAGCCGGCAATCATGCCCAGGCTCTAGCCTACCAAGGGAGATTACTGGGAATACCTGCGACCGTAGTGATGCCAAAACATGCCCCTTTAATCAAAGTGAACAATTGCCAGAAACTCGGCGCAGTAGTCGTGCTCCATGGCAAAGATTTTGGGGAAGCCAGGTCCTACGCGCATGAGATCGCGGTAGAAAAGCGCCTCGCTTATGTCGACGGCTACGACGATCCAGCAATCATTGCCGGCCAGGGAACCATGGGCTTGGAAATTCTTGAGCAAGTTCCGGATGTAGACGCGGTGATCGTCCCGGTCGGAGGTGCCGGGCTGCTGGCCGGTGTCGCGCTCGCGGTCAAAACCAAAAAGGCGAGCGCAAAAATCATCACGGTCGAAGCCGAGAATGTCGCGAGTTTTTCCGCCGCGCTTGAAGCCGGAAAACCTACCCGGATTGCTTTGCGTCCGACGCTCGCGGATGGGCTGGCGATTCCGCAGGTCGGCAATAATGCATTCCAGATCGCAGGGCCTCGGGTGGACGAAGCAGTAATCGTTAACGAAGAGCAAATTGCCCTTTCCATTTTGCGCGTTGTCGAACTCGAAAAAGGCGTCGTTGAAGGCGCAGCTGCTACTCCTCTCGCTGCCTGTTTGTCCGGAAAACTGCGCAATCTGGCGGAAAAGCAGGTGGTACTTTTACTTTGCGGCGGCAACATCGACCCGAATGTGCTCAGTCGTGTAATCGAGCGTGGTCTAGTGGCAGATGGGCGGCTTTGCCGCTTCAGTGCCGTGATTAGTGATCGCCCTGGAGGTCTGGCTGATCTCGCCGCACAAATCGCCGCTGCCGGTGCAAGCGTCAAACAGGTGGTGCACGATCGTGCGTTCGCTGGTTCGGACATCTCCGCTGTGCACGTGCTGTGTACGGTTGAGACTCGCAATCACGAACACTTGGCGGAGCTA
>QHNB01000013.1:5819-16597 GCA_003217965.1 Verrucomicrobiota bacterium
GAGAAATCAGTAGCGTCGGAAGGGCGTAATCAGCCTGCAACATTGTCGGCCGATGCGGCAAAAGAATTCACCTTTGCCGATCGCCACATTGGACCGAACGACAATGAGGTTGAGCAAATGCTGCGGGAAGTCGGCTTCGATAATCTCGACGAATTCATCGATGCAACCATTCCAGAGAATATTCGATTCGGTCGTTCGCTTGATCTGCCGTCCGCGAAAAGTGAGAGCGAAGCGCTGGCCGAGCTGCGCGGTCTCGCGGCGAAAAATCGTGTGGCTAAATCCTTCATCGGCGCCGGATACTACGACACGATTACGCCGCCGGTAATTCAGCGAAATGTCCTGGAAAATCCCGGTTGGTACACTGCCTATACACCGTATCAGGCTGAGTTGGCCCAAGGGCGGCTTGAGGCATTGCTGAATTTTCAAACCATGGTGAGCGGTCTCACCGGGCTTGACATCGCCAACGCCTCGTTGCTCGACGAATCCACCGCAGCCGCTGAAGCAATGACGCTCTGCCACGCCATCGCATCGGGTCGCACGAAATTTTTCGTGGCAAACAATTGTCATCCGCAAACAATCGAAGTGCTCCACACACGCGCGAAGCCGTTAGGAATCGAGATCGTATCGACTGACTTCGCCGATTTTGAGTTTAACGACTCCTTCTTCGGCGCGCTTGTCCAATATCCGGCGACGGACGGCGCGATCGAAGACTATGAAGGGTTCGCAACCTCTGCGCACAGGGTCGGGGCATTGCTCGTCGTCGCCGCCGATATTCTGGCTCTCACCTTGCTAAAACCACCGGGCGAATTCGGAGCCGATGTTGCAGTGGGATCAACGCAACGCTTCGGCGTTCCCCTCGGTTTTGGTGGACCGCACGCCGCCTACATGGCAACGCGAGATCAATTTAAACGCCATCTTCCTGGACGGCTTGTCGGGGTCTCACATGATGCCGAAGGCCGGCCAGCTTATCGCCTCGCCTTGCAGACCCGCGAGCAACACATCCGTCGGGACAAGGCCACAAGCAATATTTGCACGGCTCAAGTCCTCCTGGCCGTGATCGCGGCCATGTATGCCGTTTATCATGGCCCAGCTGGGTTGCGCGCGATCGCTCAGCGCGTTCATTGCGCCGCGTCCAAACTGGCCGAGGGTTTGCGCGAGCTCGGTTTCGAAATCGCGCACGACAATTTTTTCGATACCATCCGGGTTGAGCTCAGCCAGGCGTCGAGTCGTGATCTGATCGAACGGGCGGAACGGGTCGGTATGAATCTCCGCGCCCTCGGCCCACATGCTGTTGGTATTGCGCTCGATGAAACAACCACCAACGACGAGATCGAAAAATTGATGTCGCTTTTTCGCGGAACTCACGTGCGCGACTTCGCCGACGACGATCTAGATGAAGGAGTGTTCGGAATCCCGCAATTTGCAGTACGCACTTCGCAATTCCTCACTCATCCCGTTTTCAACACCCATCACACTGAAACTGAGATGCTGCGTTACCTACGGCGACTCGAATCTCGCGATTTATCGCTTTGTCATTCGATGATCCCGCTCGGCTCCTGCACTATGAAGTTGAATGCAACAGCCGAGATGCTTCCAATCTCCTGGCCGGAATTCGCCAGGCTGCATCCCTTTGCCCCGGCCGATCAAACCTTTGGCTACCGCGAAATGGCCGAGCAACTCGAGTATTGGCTTGGTGAGATTACCGGTTTCGCCGCGGTGTCGTTACAGCCTAATGCGGGTTCACAGGGTGAATACGCCGGCCTGCTCGCCATTCGCGGATATCATGCCTCGCGCGGCGAAGGTCATCGCAATGTCTGTCTTATTCCGCAATCCGCCCACGGCACAAATCCGGCGAGCGCGGTCATGGCAGGGCTTAAAGTTGTCTCGATTGCCACCTTGCAAGACGGGGACATTGATCTCACTGATTTGCGCGCCAAAGCTGACGCGCACGCTCGCGATTTGGCAGCTCTAATGGTGACTTACCCGTCGACGCATGGTGTGTTTGAAACCACCATCCGTGAAGTTTGCGAGATCGTGCACTCGCATGGCGGCCAAGTTTATATGGACGGCGCGAATATGAACGCGCAAGTCGGCCTTTGTCGTCCGGGCGATATGGGAGCGGATGTTTGTCACCTGAATTTGCACAAGACATTTTGTATTCCGCATGGTGGAGGTGGACCTGGGGTTGGACCAATTGGCGTGGCCACGCACCTGGCGCCGTTCTTGCCTGCCGTTCCCTCTCTTAAGTCGGAGGCAACAGACTTTAAGTTTACCGGACCGATTTCCGAAGCGCCTTACGGGAGTGCGAGCATTTTGAGCATTTCCTGGATGTACATCCGCATGATGGGTCTGGATGGTCTGACCAAGGCGACAAAAGTTTCGATCTTGAACGCGAACTATATTGCGAAACGTCTCGATTCTTATTTCCCAGTGCTATTCAAAGGCAGACACGGACTCGTGGCACACGAATGCATTCTCGATTTGCGCCATTGGAAACGGGCGGGAATTGAAGTGGAAGACGTCGCCAAGCGCCTGATGGATTACGGATTTCATGCACCAACCATCTCTTGGCCAGTCGCGGGAACGATGATGGTCGAGCCGACGGAGAGTGAATCGAAAGATGAACTTGATCGGTTTTGCGAGGCCATGATCTCGATTCATGGCGAAATGCAGGCGATTACCGAAGGCCGGGCGGATAAACGCAACAATCTTCTAAAAAACGCGCCACATACGATGCAGCAAGTCAGCGCCGACCAATGGCAACGACCGTATACGCGCGAGCAGGCGGCCTATCCCGCCCCGTGGCTGCGGGATTGGAAATTTTGGCCAAGCGTCGCTCGAATCGATAACGCCTACGGGGATCGAAATCTGTTTTGTTCGTGCGTGCCGGTCGATGGGTTTGATGAGCCCACTGAATAAGTGCCGGAATAGTGCTGCCTATCCGGGCCGGAACTGAAAGTTTCTCCGACCAGGATTGATCGTTTTTTCAGCAGCTTCGCCGCTTACGATTCGCCAGCCGCGGCCCGTGCAAGTAGATCACGGACTTCGTCATCGGTTGTTTGCGAAAAGTCTTCGTAATATTGCCCGACCCCAATGAATGAGCTCGGCGTAATCGCACAAATGATCTCATCAACCTGCTTGGACAGATCGTGGCACGTGCTCGGCGCACCAACGGGAACCGCGACGACAATTTTGGCAGCACTCTGTTGACGCAAAGCAGCGACCGCGGCGCGCATGGTCGCGCCGGTGGCCAAGCCGTCATCGATCAAAATCACTGTTCGCCCGCGCACCTCCGGGGCAGGCCGTCCACCGCGATAGCTGAGCTCGCGCCGCTGCAATTCTTCGCGCTCAATTTCGGTGACAGCGTCGAGAATCAGCTCGGCATTAGGCAACGCCCGGATGACGTCGTCGTTCACGACTCGCACGTCACCCGAGGCGATGGCTCCCATGGCCAGTTCCTCGTGGCCAGGTACACCCAGTTTTCGAACAATAAAAACATCCAACGGAACGCCGATGCGGCGAGCAACCTCAAAGGCCACCGGCACCCCGCCGCGTGGGAGAGCGAGCACAATGACATCGTCGCGACCCGCATAATGCGACAGTTTCTGCGCGAGCTGCCGACCAGCATCCGCGCGATCCAAAAATATTTCTGAGAAATGCACGGCATTCTCCCGTGCGAAACGGGCACTAACCTTCCGGGGCAAGCTCTGGCGTCGCCGTAATACGTGTCGGCACGAGTCGCATCGCTGTGCCGGCACTTTCCTCCGCCGACGCTTCACCAGACTCATGGTATTCGGCATCGCCGTTAACCTGCCAAAGATCGTAAAGCTTCGTGTTAGCCACGATGTTTTCGACGCAGAGCATTGCCGTCATCATCGCGTGGTCCTGATTATTATACTTATGCATCCCGTTGCGTCCGACGAGATGTAGGTTCGGGAATCGCAACTCGAGTTCTTCGCGAATAGTTTCTACATGACGAGCGTAATCGTCGTCATAGACCGGATAAGCCTTCTTCTGCCGAACGACGCAGCCATCCAGCACGTCTCCTTCACGCGCGAGTCCAATTTTTGTCAGCTCCCGCTTCGCCAATTCAATCAAATCCTTGTCGGCCGAACTCCACAGACCGTCATGTTCGAAACAGAAATATTCCAAGCCGTAGCAAGCTTTATCCGGCTCCGGCACCATCTCCGGCGACCAGGATCGGAAGTTTTGAATCCGGCCCACCTTTACGCTTGGGTCGTGGATATAAATCCAATTGTCGTGAAAGGCGTCGCGATTCTTGAGAATGAGCATGACCGTGAGAAAATCGCGATACTTGAGGGAGTCAGCCGCGCGTTTCGTTTTTTCCGAAACCTTAGGTGACAGGCCGTTGACAAGCTCACGCATCGGAGCCGACGAAATCACGTGCTCGCATTCAATGGTGCGTTCATGGCCCGTGCCGTCCTTGTAGAAAACGGTCCAGGCGCTTCTGGCATCGTCGTATTCACCACGCGTCACCCGGCAATTCATATAGATTTGGCCGTCGAGCGCTTTCGTCTTTTCCGCGCATGCCTCCCACATCATACCGGGACCTTTGCGCGGATACTTAAATGAATTGATCAGGGTCTTGATCACTTTAGAGCTGTCTTTGGGCTTTCGCCGCGGAAAGAGGGCATTCTTAATCGCGCTCCCCAGGGAGAGCCCTTTGATCCGCTGCGCCGCCCAATCGGCTGAAATTTCCTTGCAGCTCATCCCCCAAACTTTCTCCGTGTAGCTCTTGAAGAAAGTGTTGAAGAGCCGTTTGCCGAATTGATTGCTCACCCAATCTTCAAAATTTCGCGGATTGGCCACCGGGAAGAGTCGTGCTTCCAGCCAGGAAAGAATGCAGAGTGCTGACCGAAGCGGTCCGAGCCTGAAGAGGGCTTCGAATGGCTTCAATGGGTAAGTGAAGAACTTGCCGCCATAGAAAATTCGCGAGCTCCGCGGGCGCTCGAGCATGTCGTTCGGCAAAATTTCCTGCCAAAAATCGTTAACCTCTTTCGATTTGGAGAAGAAACGGTGGCCGCCGATATCGAAATGGAAGCCCTTGTAAGTGACCGTGCGAGAGATCCCTCCGACGTAGATTGGGTCAGCTTCGAGGACCACAACGCTCACCTCATTTTTCGATAAAAGGTAGGCGGCGGTAAGGCCGGCCGGTCCGGCACCGATAATTGCTACGCTTGTTTTCATTTCATTAAGCCACCCAATTTCCTCGGGTAAAATTCCAAACGTACCAGCTCTCGAGGCTGAGCCCCGCCCCGCTGATGAGCGCGATTGCAGTCACCGCGCTTGCTCGCGCCACTCGCGAGCGGAGAGGAACATTGTGCAAATAATGCAAAAGCGCCAGCACGATAAGGGCATGCACGCAAAACTCGTAGCGCAGCATACTTTCCATCCCGACAGAGGCGACGCCGGCGACCGATATGAAAAACAACACCGCCGCAACGAAATAAAATGCGATGCGATCGGACGCCGGTAATCGACGTTGAAAGGCACCGCTCAATTCCACTAGCGCCAGAGCCAACAAGGCAAGCCCCCCAATCGTCATCGCCATCTGACTCGCCTCTGTCGGGTTCTCCAGCGCTGGAGCAAACCAATGGTAGCTGGATGGTCGAAAAACGGCGAAATAATCAGGCTCAATCCCCCAACCAAACTGCTGGGTTAACATGTAGATATTCCAGTTGCCGAAGCGCAGCTGGCAATAAACGAAAAAAGCGAGACCGCCCAGCATGGCCGCAAAGCTGACCAGGAGTGCGCCGCCGTAATTACGAAACCAATCGCGCACGTTGATAATGCCTCGCCAGCCAAGTTCCCACACTCGTCGGACCAACGGCATAAACGCACACGGTAATCCAACGATCCGCGTTGCCGACATCATCATGCCATGAAGTGCGGCCAATACTCTGGCCTGTCGTGTTTCTTCACCGGTCCAAAAGAGAAAACCCAAAAGCGCCATTAGAAAAAGCGATTCTGAGTAGGCTGCGACTAGAAAAAATGCGGCCGGATGCGCCGCAATTCCAAGCACGCCGAAGAATTGCCACGCCGGCGGCAAATTCCAGCGGCTACAAAATAAGAAGAAATAGGTCCAAAAGCCCCACGCCGCTGCTTGCGCCGTAACAAGGAGCGCGTTCTCGGTGGCCAAGCCCAAACCGTAATGCAGCGCCGCCGCCACGCCAGGGTAGGCTGGGAAGAAGGCCGTGTTCGAGACCTCCATCATCTTGTGCGAAATGGGCGGAACGATGGTTTGGTAGCACCGGTTTACGATATTAGCGAACCAGTAAGTGTCGTGCTGGACCAGCGTTTGGTAGCGGTATCCCCACGGTCCCTCCGGGGCTAAGAGCAGCACTGCCATTCCCAATTGCACCAGGGTCACCATTAAACCTGCAAAGATGGCCTTTGCCGTGACGAAAGGACGAGACATGGTGCGGGTCGATGGAACCGCAGAGGAGATACGAAAGCTCCCGTCAATGCAAGGCTCTTCCCATATCTGTTCTCTCGTCTCAGTCTCTGCGCTGATCACGGCGGTCTTTTGACGCTATTGCTCCACGTTTATTCGCACGCGACGCCGGCTCTCGCGGGTAAGGCAAAACGCGACTTCGTTCCGCACCGATGAATTTGGAACAACTGCCGGCATTCGATCAAGAATTCGGTGCCATTCACGTCGTCCTTGACACGCCCAAAGGCAGCCGGAACAAATTTCCTAGAATAAAGAGCGGCAGCTTTTTGAAATGACTGGCGTGTTCGCCAGCGGGCGCGGTGTTTCCCTATGATTTCAGGTTCATCCCGAAAACGCCCGGCGGCGACCGCGATCCGCTTAACGTTCTCGTGCTCATGGACAAGCCGGCGTTCACCGGATGCCTGGTACACACGCGACTAATCGGCGTGATGGCAGCGAAGCAAAGTGAAAGGCAAAACGATGCGCAATGACCGGCTCATCGGGGTCGCGATCGAATCACGTACGGATAGCGATTTCAAATCGCTGCACGATCTAAGCGCGAAACTCGTAGACGAGATCGAGCACGTCTTCGTGTCTTACAACGAAGCGAAAGGCGAAAAGTTTAAGCCAATCGGGCGGTCCGGACCTGACCGAACAAAAGCGCTGGTCTTAAACAACGGGGAGAGCGGGATTGGGGCACGCGCTAAGAAGGCGAAGAAGTTACGGTGAAGAAGAAGATGTTCTACGCTGGATGCCGGACGGTGAATGGCGAATGTTCCGTCGAGAATTGTCCCTCACCGGATGTCGAATGTTAAGTGTTCGACGTCTGCTTCTTTAATTAGTGATCGCCGGCAACGAGGAGCCTTTCTGGCATAGATCCTCGAGGGAATCTACTCTGTCTGTCCACACGCGCAGTTCTTCCCGACCACCATGTCTATTAAAGCCTGTCTCTGTAATTCTGGTCGCGGCGTACACGACCACGCGCAATCGGCGGCATTTTATTAGTTCGTCATCGCCATCGCAGAACGATAATCGAATTTTGGAGGATCCGAATGATTGATGATTTGTTTGTCAGAACGACAAACCTTCGAAATCTGTGCCGGATCCAAAAAGCCAAGGTCTTGGCCGTTATTCGCCGCGTTCCCCGAGACGATTGGCTGGTGATCGCATGGGTCTTGGCGAGCAAGCTCTTGCTCTTCCTTTTCGGCATCAAAAGCTTTCAAATTTTGGAGGACAAATACTTGCCCACTGGAAATAGTTGGCTGGAGATTTGGAACCGTTGGGATTCGCTAATCTATCAGCGAATTGCCCAAGTTGGCTACGATCCAAATTATGTGTGGAAGGCATGGTTTTATCCGCTTTTCCCCTGGAGCGTGCGCCTCGCCTATCATTTTTGCGGCGACTACCTCACCGGCGCCTTCTTGGTATCAGGCGTCTCGCTCTTTATCGTAACGCTGCTTCTGCGTAGGTTGGTGCAGCTCGATTTTTCGGCAGAAATCGCGCAGCGCACTGTCTGGTTCTTTCTAATTTTTCCCACCGCGTATTTTTTGCACATCGGCTATACGGAAAGCCTCTTTCTTGCGTTTGCACTCGGTTCCATCCTGGCAGCACGTCGGGAACGGTGGTGGCTGGCGGGCGTTCTGGGGGCCGCTGCCTGGGCGACGCGCGCTAATGGCATGATTTTGATTCCAACCCTCGCCGTCGAGGCGGCTCACCAGTACTTTACCAGGAGACGATGGCAATGGCATTGGCTCTGGATAGTTTTGGTGCCGGCGGGCTTCGGTGTTTATCTTCTGCTCAATCTCCACGTCACCGGTGACGCGTTCGCCTTCTTGAAAATGCGCAAGGCGGTGACCTCAAACTCGTTCGCTTGGCCGTGGGTTGGCATTCGCGACGCCGTTGGAAATCTGCACCGCCATCCCAACCAAGCCGAGATGGTCGGTGCGCAAGAATTATTCTTTGTCGCGCTGGGTTTCGCCTGCGCCGCAATTAGTTGGTGGAAATTACGCCCGAGTTACTCCATGTGGATAAGCGCGACTTGGTTGCTGTTCGCGAGTGTCAAATTTGTGCAAAGCGCGCCCCGCTATGCCTTGACCATGTTCCCCATTTTCATTCTGTTCGCCACAGTCTCTGCCAATCGACTTTGGAATCTGGTTATCACTATGTGGTCGTTACTATTCCTTGCTCTCTTCGTTAGCCTCTTCGTGCGTGGGTGGTGGGCATTCTGACAAAGCGCCTCGAGCGACTCAACCCTCGCGTGCGGGTCGGCCGGGCAAGCGCCTAAGAGCCGGCGTGAAAAGGATTAGTGGCCGCCGGTCACGGTATAACCCTCGTTGCGCAAATCTTCCGCCAGATCCCGCTCCATCTCCGCGGCGGCCTCGTACGGCATCGGATTCAAATGCTCATAGAGCTCCGGTATCAAGCGAAGACCGTATTTTCTGACCACCCACGCAGACTTGTAACCATGGCGGTGATTCTCGAAGCGATGCTCCGGCAAAAGTCCGCTCATGCCGACGTAAACGCATGGTTTGCGCGGATCGCGTTTTGGATTCGCCCGCAAAATCGATGGATGTCTGGCCGCCTTATTGCTAAGCAGCACAACGTAGACGTGATGATGAAACTCCGCTTTAAGCCGCGAGTTCCGCTTCACCGATAATGCCACGATACAACTCTTCGTAGCGCAATGCCGCGCTCGCCCATTCGAAATTGCGCGACATGGCGCGCATCATCAAATCGCGCCAGATTCCACGATCCCGAAAAAGCTCGCGGGCGCGTTTGATTGCATCCCAGAAAGCGTCGGCGGAATACTCAAAGCAAAGGAAACCGTAGCCACGATCGAGCACCGGGTCGTAATCCTCCACAATTTCCTGAATTCCACCGGTGGCGTGGGCGACGGGCAGCGCTCCATATTTCAAACTGTACATCGCCATCAGTCCACCAGGTTCGAATCGCGACGGAATCAAGGTGACGTCGGCTCCGGCTTCGATGAGGTGGGCGAGGCGCTCGTCGTAATGGCGACGATAAGCAAATCGCGCCGGATAGCGGCGCGAGGCGATTGCGAGCTCCGTTTCAAAGGCTGGATCACCTTCGCCGAGAATGATCAGACGCACGTCATCGGAAAGCATTCGGTCGAACAGCGGTGTGAGAATGCCGAAACCTTTTTCAGCGACAATGCGCGTTACTATTCCGAACACGGGGCCGCGCGGCGCCGGCGCCAGCTCCAGGCCGGCCAGCAGCGCGTCACGACAAATCGTTTTGTTCCAAAGCTTTTCCGGGTCAAAGTGCGCGGGAAGGAACGGATCCGTATCCGGATTCCAGCGCGCATAATCTGCCCCGTGCAAGACTCCGCTTAACTTGTGCGCGTTCTCGCGCAGCACGCCATCAAGTCCACAGCCAAATTCCGGCCGCAAGATTTCCTGTTTGTGATGTTCGCTCACGGTAGTGACGCGATCGGCGAAGAGGATCCCCGCTTTGAGAAAATTAAGTCGTCCGAAAAATTCAACGCCACGGAGTGAGAAATAGCGTTGGGGCAGGTTCGTTAGCGCAAAATCAAGTCCCCAAAAGCTTCCCTGCTCCGCGATTCGATGAAGGGTGAGCACAGTCGAGAAAGGCAAATTGTGCGCACGAATGTAAACGGGAACGAGGGCTGCCGCCCAATCGTGTAGATGCAAAACTTGCGGTACCGGCGTCAGCCGGCGAGCCAATTCCACTGCTGCTTTGTTAAAAAAAATAAAACGGGCAGCGTTGTCTTCGTAGGGCACTCCATGTTCGCCGTAAATCTCCGGGCGATCAAAAAACTCATCACACCGGACAAAGAACAACTGCACGCCATTCGGAGTGCGTCCCTCGAGATATTCGGCAACATGGTTTTTTTCGCCCACTCGCACATCTACGGTGACGCCGGTATCATTCACCTCCGCGTCCGCGCTCTCGCGAATTTCGCGGTAAAATGGGAGAACGACGCCCACTTCGTGATCGCGTTCCCGCAGTTCATGAGGAAGCGCCTCGAGAACGTCGATAACTGCGCCCGCCCGCTGCAATGGCGGTGCTTCTGCGCTGATCATTAGGATCCGCATCGTCTCAGGATTCTACCGGGTACTCGTGCTTCAGCCAATCGAGCGCCTCTTCTCGCGACTTGAGCGTTCCTTCGAGCTGGCGTGTCTCCACCGCCTCCAGGATCTCGCCAAATTTCGGGCCCGGCTTCATGCCAAGGGCGATGAGATCATCGCCCGTCACCAACGGTGGCGGAATGATTGGCTCATTCGCGAACTCCTCTTTTTTGCGGACGAGAAAATCATAGTTGTCGAGCATGGCATGGCTGCTC